>JAYEOQ010000115.1:0-3070 GCA_034723215.1 Campylobacterota bacterium
TGGATATATAACCTATAAGTACCCAACAGTTGATGAAAAAGTTGATTTTAGATTAGAGTATAAAATAGATAAAGATTCTTTTGAGGGAGATTTTGTAACAGATTATGAAAATATGAAACATTTACTTGCATTTAAAGCTAGTGGTTTTGATACTTTTAAAAACAATAGATATTTAAAATATTTAGAACTACATGTGGGATACTATTCAAGAGGTTATTATGGTGGTGGTGAAAAAGAACGAAATAGATATTTTGGTCTTGGGATTAATCTATCTAAAATATTCAACACAAAAATATTTAAATATTATCAAGTACCCGATTTATATTTAAAAAATAGATAAGAGAGTATAAAATGAGATATAGATATATAGGAAAAACTGGACTTCGTGTGACACCAATTTGTTTAGGTACTATGAGTTTTGGTTCTTGGAGTGATGAAAAAGAGTCTTTTAAGATTATGGATAAATCAATCGATAGGGGTATTAATTTTTTTGATACGGCAGAGCTGTATCCTGTTCCTCCAAAAGCTGAATATGCAGGTGAAACTGAAAAGATAATTGGAAAATGGTTAAAGGGTAAACAAAGAGATAAATTGATAATTGCTTCAAAAGTAGCAGGTGCAGCAAATGGTTGGTTTGTACCACCTATTAGACATGGGATGACTGCAATTGATAAGTTCCATATAAAAACAGCTATTGAGGGTAGTTTAAAAAGGCTTGGTACTGATTATATTGACCTATACCAAATGCACTGGCCTGATACTATTGTACCTATCGAGGAATCTTTAAAAGCTTTTGATGAGTTAGTTCAAGAGGGGAAAGTAAGATATTTGGGTACTTCAAATGATACTGCTTATGGTTTGACAAAAGCAAATGAGACTGCTAAAAATAAAGGGCTATCTCGATTTGAATCTATTCAAAATAATTTTTCTTTAAATAACCCTAGATTTTTAGATGAGTTAGCAGATGTTTGTAAAAAAGATCAAATTTCACTTCTACCATACTCACCAATAGCTGGTGGAGTTTTAAGTGGAAAGTATAATGGAAAGTTTTATCCTCAAGTTGCAAGGTTCTCAGACTATTTAAAAAGTGATAACCCCAGAGTTCATGCACAAGGTACAAGATTTGTAAATGAGAAGTCATTAAAAACAACCGAAGCGTATATGCAAATAGCAAAAAAACTGGGAATATCACCTGTAACTTTGGCTGTGGCATATTCTAAACAGTTTGATTTTGTGGCATCAACTATTATAGGAGCAAGAACAGCTGCACAGCTTGATGATTCATTTGAGGCTATGGATCTGAATTTAAGTGATGAGATAATGAAAGAGATACAAGATATACAACTGGATATTATGTATCCGATGGGATAATAAAAAATGATCTCACATAATGATTTAGTTAATCATCTTATTAATTCAAAAGCACTACATTCAACTAATATAATTGAAGCTTTTAGAAATATAGATAGGGTTGATTTTGTTTATGATTCTTCTGTTGAAGGTGTTTATGGGGATTATCCACTTCAAATAGGATACAATCAAACTATATCTCAGCCATCAACGGTAGCTATGATGTTTGAGATGCTAGAGCCTTATTTGGGACAAAAAATTTTAGATATAGGGAGTGGTTCCGGTTGGACGACAGCACTTCTTGGGTTTATTGTTGGTGATAAGGGTTCGGTTATTGGTCTAGAGAGAGTTAACGAACTTGTAGAGTTTGGAAGTGAAAATATTAGCAAATATAGATTTAAAAATGCAAAAATCATCAAAGCTAAAGATGAGTTGGGTATACCAAATGAAAAGTTTGATCGGATATTGGTTTCAGCTGCTTCTGAACAACTGCCACATAATTTACTTAAACAGTTGAAAACTGGTGGAAAACTTGTAATCCCAATAAAAAATTCAATTTATGAGATTATAAAAAAAGGGGATGAAGAGTTTGAAACCACCGAACACTATGGTTTTAGGTTTGTCCCTTTAATCTATTAATAGATTAAATTAACACTTCATAGCTTCATCAAACATAGCTGTTGCTGTTTTTTCAGTTTCAACAATAATATGTGATAGGTTAAATTTACTTAAATCCTCTTTCTCCTCAAATCTATCTACTTTTACAATAGTTTTTGTATTTTCTGTTAACTCATTTACTATTTCACAGATATGATTTAGTTTTTTGCTATTTCCTACCGAGATTATCACCGATGCTGCGTCTTTAATATGAACAGATTCTAAAATACTTTTTTGTGATGAGTTACCAAATATTATTGGTATATTTTGTTTTTGAGCATCTTTAACTAATTGAATATCACTTTCAATAACAACAAACTCTATACCTTGTTTTTGAATAAGTTTAGATATATATTTCCCTAACCTACCATAACCAATAAGAACTATATGATTTGTTAAGTTCTCTTTTTCTATTGGAGCAAATCCATGGTTTTTATCTCTTGTAGGGATAAAAAAGTCTGTAATAGGTGTTATGTTTTTCAATACAAAAGGTGTAATAATCATAGATATAACAACCGTTACAATTAAAACTTGTCCTATAACTGGATCTAGTAGACCTTGTGCAAAAGAGAGTTCAAATATAACTAAAGCAAACTCACCTAACTGAAAAATAGAGAGAGCTGTTTTTAGTGATTCTCTGGAACTTGATTTAAATCTAAATATTGAATAGATTATCGCTATTTTTATTATTATTAAGGTAGGTAAAAGTAATGAAATTATAGCAATGTTTTCAAATATTATTTTAAAATCAAGTTGCATACCAACTGTTATAAAAAATACTCCAAGTAATAGATCTCTAAACGGAATAAGATCTGCTTCTACTTGATGTTTATAGTGAGTTTCTGCAATCATCATACCAGCTATAAATGCACCTAAAGAGTAAGAGAAACCAAATAGATGTGCAACATAAGATGAACCAATAACAATAAGTAAAATAGAACTTATAAATATCTCATGAGATTTTGTTTTACTTACTGCTGTAAAAAATGGTTCTAATAGATATTTTCCAACTATAAATAAACCCAATAGTAATATTAAAGCTTTACCAAAAGTTAGTAAAAGT
>JAYEOQ010000116.1:0-14627 GCA_034723215.1 Campylobacterota bacterium
ATCATTAGCAATGGAAACTCCAAAAAGAAAAAAGTATCTTAATTTTACTACACCTTATTTAAAAGTACCACTTGTATTAGCCACAAAGATGGATGTACCTTTTGTAAACGATTTTAAAACTTTATCAGAACATAAGTTAGGGATTCCTAAAGGTTATGCTTTTATAGAACTTCTTCAAAATAAATATCCGAACTTAAATATTGTAGAGGTGGAGAATGTAAAAGATGGTTTACAAAAAGTTATAGATAATGAACTTTATGGGTATATTGGGACTTTACCTTCTGTTGGATACTTATTTCAAAGTGATTTTGTTGGTCAACTTAAAATTGCAGGTAAGTTTGATGAGTCTTGGAGTTTAGGTACAGCAGTAAGAGATGATGATAGAATATTACTACAAATTATGAATAAATTAATTTATAATTTAGATGAAACGGCAAAAAGTAAAATATTAAGTAATAGTTTTTCAATCAAGTATCAGCAAGATATAGACTATTCAGTTGTTTATAAAGTCCTTGTTTTTATTATGGTAGTTGCTTTATTCTTTATATATAGACAATATATTTTAAAAAATCAAAATAAAAGATTAAAAACTCTTGTAGATGAAAGAACTAAAGATCTAAATGAATTAAATAAAAATCTTGAAGATAAAGTAGAAGAAAAAACAAAAGAACTTTTACAACAAGAAGAGACTTTTAGATTATTATTTGATATTGCTCCTATTTTTATTGATTCATTTGATAAAGATGGCAGATGTGTTTTATGGAATAAAGAGTGTGAAAAAGTATTTGGATGGACAATAGATGATATAAATAGGTCAAAGAATTCACTAGAACTATTTTATCCTGATCCTAAAGTTCAAAAAGATGCTATTGATACTATTATAAATAAACCTGAAAAGATATTTAGGGAATGGTATCCTTTAAATAAAAAAGGTGAAACACTAGTTACAATGTGGGCACATATCTATCTACCCAATGGAGAAATTATCAATGTTGGTTATGATATAACAGAAGAGAAAGCAAAAGATAAGTTATTAGCTGAACAATTAAAAATGGCAGCAATGGGTGAGATGATTGGAAATATCGCACACCAATGGAGACAACCTTTATCAGTGATATCAACAGCATCTTCAGGAATGCAAATACAAAAAGAGTATGGTATCCTCACAGATGAACAATTTATAGAATCTTGTAAAGCTATAAATAGTAATACACAGTTTTTATCAAAAACAATAGATAACTTTAGAGATTTTATTAAAAATGATAAAGTTAAAAGTACTTTTAAATTAGATAATGCAATAGGCAGTTTTATTAATATTGTTGAAGCAACAATTAAAATAGATAATATAAATATGGTTTTTGATTTACAAGAAAATATAAACATTGATAGTTTTCAAAATGAGTTAATACAATGTTTAATCAACATATTTCATAACTCAGATGATGTTTTATCTAAAAATAAACTTGAGGATAAATTTATATTTTTATCAACCTCTTTAAAAAATAATAAAGTTATTATAAAAATAAAAGATAATGGAGGTGGAATAGATGATGATATACTACCTAAAATATTTGAACCATACTTTACAACTAAGCACCAATCCCAAGGTACAGGATTAGGGCTTCATATGACATATAATTCAATAGTAAATGGTATGGATGGAACTATTGAAGCAAATAATATAGCTTTTGAATATAATGGTAAAGAGTACACTGGTGCTGAATTTACAATAACTTTACCTGCAAATTAAATATATAGACCTATTAAAAAAGTGTTAAAGTAAAATCACTTTTACCTTATCACCTTTTGATATCTCTGAACTATCTTCTGTTTGAATTAGAAGTGAAGGATTATCAAGCATATTTGTTAAAATGGCACTTGTACCATTCTTTTTACCTTCAAAGTTTATTTTGTATTTACCATCTTCAAACTTTACATTACAAGCTGTAAATACTGTTTTTGGAGCTTTTTTAGGAAAATCTTCTTCGCAAATTGCATCTACTATATTTAGAGATTCTCCACTATTTTTGAATTTGAATATTAAAGGTAAAATATAAAGTAGGAATGTAACTGTACTAGAGTATGCAAAGCCTGGAAGTCCTACTATATATTTATTGGCTTTTTTAGCAAATAAAATATGTTGACCTGGTTTTATATTTACACCTTGAAATAGTAGATCACACCCTAACTCATCTTTAATAATATCTTTTACATAATCATAATCCCCAACACTAACACCACCTGTTGTTACAACTATATCAGATGTAGTTAAGGCATTTTCTAAAAGGGCAGTTATCGATGCTCTGTCATCTTTTACTACACCCATTTGATTTACAGATGCTCCATATTTTTTTGCTATGGCTTCAAGTGTAAGATGGTTTGAACTTCTTATTTGTGCATCGTTAGTTTGTACTTCACCCACATCAAGTATCTCACTACCTGTACTTGCTATTGCTACGATTGGTTTAGTATACACTTCAACTTGAACTATATTTAAACTTGCCATTACACCAATATGTGCAAAATCTACAATTGTACCTTTTTTTATAAGTACCTCATTTTCTTTATAGTTTTCACCTATTGCTCTACAGGAAAAACCGTTTGGTACGGGTGTATTTATGATAATATATTCACCCTCAACAGTTACATTTTCTATTGGAATTAAAGTATCACTACCTTTTGGGATAAGTGAACCTGTAAATGTTTTAATACAAGTTCCAGTTGTTACTTCTGATTCTATTACAGTTCCAGCTGGATTTTTATCTATAATTTTAATTTTATTTAATGTTAAATCTTCAAATTTAACTGCATATCCATCCATAGCTGATGTTTCAAAAGCTGGTGAGTTTTCTTGTGCTATTATATCTGTTGCTAGGACTCTATCTAAAGTATCACTTACAAATAGTTTTTGTGTTGATTTTGGTGAAATATCAAGTGAGTTTAATATATCTAATGATTGGTTATAATTTATAAATTTTCGCATAGCCAATGATAACCAATACCTACATAATTTTACTTTAGAATTAGACTAAAAAAGGTGCAAAAATCCTAAAGTAAATATAATTTGGATTAAAAATACTAAACTTGCTATTTTCAGTGCGATTTTCCCATCACCTTTTACAGCGTTAAAATGTATTTTTAGTCCAATAGCACTCATAGCTACAACTAATGTAAAATGTGAGATACTACTAATAATATCTTTAATATTCCCACTAACTAATCCAAAAGAACTAACTAAAGAAAATAGGACAAAAAAGATTATAAAAGTTGGTACTTTTGCTCTTTTTGATTTTTCACCATTTGTATCTTTTGTATGGAAGATATATATAAGGATTAGAACCAAAGGTGTCAGTAGTAGAACTCTACCCATTTTTACAGTTGTTGCACTTACTCCTGCTTCATGGCTAATACTAAACCCACCTGCTGTTACTTGACCTACTGCTTGAAGTGTATTTCCTATAAGTATACCAGCATCAATATCTGAAAGGTTTAGAATAACAGCTATAAATGGAACTAAAAATATCCCAATAGTACCTAAAAGATTTACTATAGCAACACTAAGCCCTATAAAACTTTTTTTTGGTTCAATAATTGGTGCAGTTGCACTTATAGCACTACTTCCACATACACCATTTCCTATACCTAAAAGTAGTGATAATTTTTCATCAATACCATAAAATCTACCAATAATAATAGAACTAAATATTGTAACAATCATACCAAGAACTATAACTATAAGGGTTTTAACTCCAAGCTGAGCCAATATTGAAAAATCAAGATTTATACCCATAAGAGCAATAGCAAATGAGAGTATAGTTTTTTCTCCATAAGTTATACCATCATTGAATTTATCAGATATATATATACTGTTTCCAACTATTATTCCCAATATTATAGCAATAGCAACTGCACCAATTGCTATAAAGTTTGATAGAAATATTGAGAATAGAGCTACTGTTAAAGTTAGTATTAAACCGTAAGTATATTTACCCATAAACTAATCAACTAAATAAATTTTATCATTAATACTTACAGTACCACTTTGTATAACTTTAGTAAAAATACCTCTATCTTTTTTTAGTAATGTTGGTAAGTTTTCATTAATAGCTGATAGATGGCTACATATTGTACACTCTTGGCTTATCTCTAGTGTTAGGTTTCCTATTTGAAGTTGTGTCCCTATATCTAATCTGTATGGATTAAAATCTATTAATATATTTTCCCCTAAAACTCCATAATTTATATCAATATTATTATCTTTAACTAACTTATAACTATCTAGTGATGCTAATAAAACTGATCGTAGTATATCTTTATTGTGAAACTTATCATCTATTACACCATTTAAATCAAATTCTAATTTATCTTTAGGAATTCTATCTTTAATCCCTTTTTTTGATATAAATAATTTTAATATTTTACCAACACTTTTTTTTGACATATTTTATCCATTTAGTTTTATTATAGAACTATTATGATAGCATAAGAATTATTAAAATATATTATACGAGGAAAATAAATGGATAAAAAAAAACAGATAAATTTTAATCTAAATAATTTTTTATTAGCAACATCAGATATACTTGACTGTAGGGATATTGAGGAAAATAGTACGACCAAGTATCATTCAAAAAGAGTTGCTTTTATAGCTTTAAAAATAGGAGAGCAGTTAAACTTAGATCCAAAAATGATGTTTACTTTATCTGCTTATAGTTTGTTTCATAACTATATAAATATAGATAATTGTGTTAAGTTAAATATAATTGATGATATGGGAATATTAACTAAGATAGTTGATTATAGCCACCATGTTGACCAAACATATAGTATAGATAAAAAGTTTGTATCTACAAATCCAAAACATACATATATACAACTAATAGAGGAAAATTTTTTAAGCTTATCTCAGCCAATTAGTTTTTGGTTAGATTTGCAAGATAAAAATGCTATATTACATTATATATATAGTACATTGCATGATTTTACAACTCAGCCAACTTTTGAACAGGTGCTTGAGACTACAACACTATTTGGTAATCTATTTGAGGATGTAACTCCATTATTAGAAAAGTGTTCAATAATGGCAGACTTTTATAATTTTGAGCATAAAGACAAAATCACTTTTCTAATTAGTGCAAGTATGTTAAACTTTGGAAAACTTACAATTCCTAAAAATATTTTAAATAAAACTACTCTATTGAGTGATGATGAATATGATGTAGTAAAATCTAGTGTATACCATAATAAAAAAGCACTAAGTGGAATATATGGATTTGATGATATTTCAAAATGGGCTTCAAAACATCAAGAACAATTAAAGGGTGAAGGGTATCCCTATGGTATAGGTGAAAATGAGTTAAGCTTAAAAGATAGACTAATGGCTTGCATAAATATATACAATGCTTTAACTCAAGATAAACTATATAGAAAAAAATATACACATATAGAAGCTATAGATATAATGAATATAATGGGATCAAATAATGAAATCGATATAAGTATAATTAATGATATAAAATCAAATTTTTCAAGCTAAAAACCGATCCAAAAAGTAATAGTGTTACTTTTTTACATCAAAAAAAACAATTCTTTTCTCTAAAACATCATCTTATAATTAATATAAATAATGGCAAATAACCCTTTAGTTAAAGGGTTTATTGTGGAATGATAATAAATAAATTTTATAATACAAAAGTTCAGCTTATAGTTATTATCAGTGATAGATATATAAGAAAATATTATTCCATAATCATCTTTAAAATAAAACTTTTTTAGGTTATACTTCATTTGTCTTGGTAAAAAATATTACCAAATTTAATAAGGAGAACAAATGAATAAAAAGAGTAACACTTCTGAAATTATTGAGACTACAAAGGCTGTATCTGAAATTGAGCAACCAAATAGTAGAAGAAATTTTTTCAGAAAAACTGCTGTATATTCAGCAAGTGTAGTAGCTGCATCAACTGTTTTATCACCTGTAAAGGTTTTAGCAGATGATAAAGCTATTGTTGGGGAAGCCAAATGGGGAACAAAATTAGGAAAGATGGTAACTGATAATCTATATGGATTACCTTCACCTTATGAACATAACAATATTAGAAGAACAATGGATTTACTATCTTCAGGAGATATGTATGCTTCAGTTTCAATGTGTCCATTACATGAATCTGAAGGTATTATCACACCAAATGGTCTATTTTTCTGTAGAAATCATGGTGGTACTGCTCAAGTAGATCCTCATGAGTATAGACTTATGATTCATGGTAAAATGAAAAAAGAGATTGTTTTAACTCTTGATCAATTAAAAAGATACCCAAGTGTAACAAGAACTCACTTTATTGAGTGTCCTGCAAATGGTTCAACTGGATGGAGAGCTCCTCAGTTAAATAACCTACAGTTTATGAAAGGTATGGTTAGTTCAGCAGAATGGACTGGTGTATTACTTAAAACTGTTCTTGAAGATTTAGGTCTTGATAAAGATGCAGTATGGATGATGGCTGAAGGTAGTGATAATGCTGGAAACCCTAGAACAATACCAACAGCAAAAGCGATGGATGATGCAATGTTAGTATGGGGGCAAAATGGTGAAGCATTAAGACCTGAGCAAGGTTACCCAGTAAGATTACTAGTTCCAGGTTGGGAAGGTAACTTAAATACTAAATGGTTAAAAAGATTAGAATTCTCTGATAAGCCTTGGCATTCAAAAGAGGAAACTTCTAAATATACAATGTTACAAAAAGATGGTAGAGCTATACAGTACTTCTGGCCAAATGAAGTAAACTCTGTTATCACATCTCCATGTCCTGAAAAACCATGGACAGATCTAAAAGCTGGTGATTTAATTGAGGTTCAAGGTCTTGCATGGTCTGGACACGGAACAATTAAACATGTAGATATATCTTTAGATGGTGGAGACAATTGGATTGAAGCTGACCTTAAAGGTTTAGTTTTACCAAAATCATGGACTAGATTTAGTTATATTATGAGATGGGATGGTAAGCCACTATTTCTATCAAGTAGAGCAACAGATGATATTAATAATACTCAACCGACAATTGATGAAGAGACTTCAGTAGTTGGTGTTGAGTCAGTTTATCATAGAAATGCCATTGTAACATGGGAAGTAAACAACAAAGGTGAGGTAAACAATGTACACATTAGAAAACACAATGCTTAAGAAAGTAATTATTGGTCTTGGTTTAGCTTGCACAGTGGGTTTAACATCAGCGAGTGCTGAAACATATACAGTACAACAAGGTGATACTCTTGGTGGTATTGCTGAAAAGCTTGGTTTTAATTCTATTTCAGCAGCTGGAATAACTTCAGTACCATCTGGTAACCTTGCGGTTATTAGAGTTGGTGATAAAATAGAATATACACCTAAGCATAAAGTTGCTGTTGATGGTGGAGTATTATATGAAGTTAAAAATGGTATGTATACTTCTTATGCAGTAAACACACAAAATATCACTTCAGTGTCAAAAGGTAGAACACCAACACCAACAGAGATTGCAGCATGGAATGTTGATGCAATGCCAGATGGTACAGGTTTACCAAAATATGATATGAAACATGGAAAAGTTGTTCTAAATGAAGATGGAAGCAAGAAAGTTGCCCAAGGTTCTGTAGAATGGGGTAATGAACTTTATGATGCACAATGTGCTATGTGTCATGGTGACTTTGGTGCTGGTGGACAAGGTGGATACCCTGCTTTATCTGGTGGAGATATTGAGTCTTTAACAAATCAATTGCAAAATCCAGCAGATGCTGAACCAAATGAAGAACCACCATCAAGAAAAATTGGTAGTTATTGGCCATATGCTAGTACACTATTTTGGTATATCCAAGATGCAATGCCATTTCCACATCCTAAAAGTTTAAGTAATAGTGAAACATATGCTATATCTGCTTACCTTTTAATGGAAAATGGTGTTGAGGTAAATGGTGAAGAGATGGATGAAGAGTATGTGATGAATCAAGAAAAATTCAAATCTATTGTGATGCCAAATGCAAAAGGTTTTTATCCAAATGTTGATACTCCTGATAACCCTCAACAAGGTGTTGATAATATGACTAACTATTTAGCAGATCCTACTAATTATGGTAAGGGTACTAGATGTATGACAGATTGTATTGATGGGGAAGTACCTGTTCTTAGAATTAAGAATGAGTTAAGTGATATTAATCCAGCTCCATCTACAGTGAGAGATTTACCTGTCGTTGTTGAAACTGGTGCAGTTCATCCTGGACTTGCTGATTATGAAGCATCTTGTAGTGCATGTCATGCAAATGCAGCAATAGGTGCTCCTGTTGTTGGTGACGCTGAAGGTTGGGCTACAGTTATGGAAAAAGGTTTAGAAGAAGTTTATAACAATGGTATAAACGGAATAAATGCAATGCCTCCAAGAGGTGGTAACATGGATCTTTCGGATGAACAAATGAAAGTGATTATGGATTATATGATTGGTGCAAGTAAATAGTTAAAATTTATTAAATCAAAATTTAAAAGCTTAGTGGTTTTCCACTAAGCTTTTATTATTATTATAAATATATATAATATTTATATAAAATTATTATATAATAAAATATTATATAGAGTAATCCAGTTAATATAATAAAATATTATACTGTATTGTTACAATATTACACATAAATAATTCTTTATAACTATAATAAGGTGTTGCTATAATCCAGTATTTATCGGTATTATACCTTATTTAGTTATATACAGCTTATAATAGAATAAAGTTTAGATTATATGATAAAAAGAAGTAAAATTTTACTAAAAAATACTTGACTTGTATCAAGATAATAGATTATAATTCATTATCTTAGTATTTAATTTATACTAAATAAAAGATTATATTGAAAAGGGGAAAATGTGAAATTAGCAAAAAGTTTATTAATAGCAACAACTATTAGTGGTTTACTTTCAACAGCCGGTTTAGCAGATGATGCTTTAATTGCAAAAGGTGAAAAGATCTTTAATGGTGGAACTAAAGAGGGTAATTGTCTAGCTTGTCATGCGGTAAATGGTAAAAAGATTAACGACCCAGGAAGTTTTGGACCAAAATTATCATATCTATCAGCTTATCCAGAAGATGTACTATATGATTTAGTATATGATATATATGCTGCAAAAGGTATTACAACTTCAGCGATGCCAGCATTTGGAAAAAGTGGTTGGTTATCTGACGATGAAATAAAAGCAGTAGTTGCTTATTTAAAAACAATTAATTAATAAAAAAGGAAGAATAATGAATAGAAGAAATTTTTTAGGTTTAGGTTTAGGTTTAGGTGTAGCAGCAGTTTTAACTCCAGCAACATTAAGTGCAACAAATTTTAGAGATACAAAACCAGGAGCATGGGCTGGTGATAAAAGTCATACAGTAAATGAATCAATGACAGAACTATTTGGTACATCAACTACAACGCAAGGTAAAGTTAAATTAAAAGCTCCTGCAATTGCAGAAAATGGTGCGGTTGTTCCAATTCAAGTAACATCAAAATTAGCTGGTTCAACAGTAGCAGTATTTCAAGATGCTAATCCTGAGTCACTAGTAGCTGTATTTACAGTTCCTGCAGATGGTGTTATTGATTATAAACTAAGAATTAAAATGGCAAAAACTGGTACAGTAACAGCTGTTGTTAAAGATGGTTCAACATTGTATTCAGCTAGTTCTCTTGTAAAAGTTACAGCTGGTGGTTGTGGAGGTTGATTTAACCCCTGCTATATAAAGAGAAAAATATAAGTTTATAAAATAAAAATAGAAATAATAAAGGAAATTAAAATGGCAAAAAAATCAAGAATTAAAGCAAAAGAAAAAAAAGGTGTTACAACTGCAAAGGTTATGGCAAGTCATGCAATGTTAAGTTATGATGAAGCAAAAAGAGCTAAAAAAGAGGTAAACTTTATCACATATATGATAGCTAAAGTTGATGGAAAGGTTGTTTATGAAGCATCTACAAGTCAATTTTTATCAAAAAACCCTTTTGTAAGTTTTAAATTTAAAGGTGCAAACAAAGGTAAAGAGTTAGAGTTTACATGGACTGATTTAAAAGGTAATACAAGAACTGATAAGAAAAAGATTAAATAATTACACATTTGAGTAATTATTTATCATAATAATAACTAAGGAGAATACATGTTATTGAAAATTTTAAAAACAACTGCTTTGGTAGCATTAACAACTTGTACTTTGAATGCAGGTGAGTTTAATGCTCAAGCAGAAAAAGATAGACTTGCTTTAATTGATTATATGGAAGCTAAGTTTGCAGACCCTGAGAAAAATAAAGATACATTTTTCCCATATTCTACAGATGATGAATTAAAAAATAATATCGAAAAAGATGTTAAACATCATGATTTTGCAATAGGAAACTATGCTTTTTCTAAGCAAGGTAAGTTCTCATACGATGAGATTAAAGAGATGCCACCTTATGAAGAGTTAGTTGAGCAAGGTGAAGAGATTTACAATGACAACGCTGCTATAAAAGCTTGTTTTCCTGATGTAACGATTGGTGGAGATTATCCTTACTTTGATGAAACTAGAAAAGAGGTTATCACTTTAACATCTGCAATAAATGAATGTTTAGTTAATGCTGGAGAAGAAAAGTGGAATGAGAAAAAAGGGAAAATGGCTATTTTACAATCATATATCTCTTATGAAACTATGGAAGCAGAGAAAAAAGTTGATATTAAAATTGAAAGTGCCCAAGCAGCTGCTGCTTATGAAAGAGGTAAAGAAGCTTATTACACTCAAAGAGGTTACTTGAAACTTTCATGTGCTACATGTCATGTTCAAGGTGCTGGTCAAAGAGTTAGAAATGAGTCTATGTCTCAACTATTAGGACATACTACACATTTTCCAGTATTTAGACTTAAATGGGGAAAAAACAAAGTTGAAAATGGTTTAGGTACACTTGAAAGAAGAATGACAGGTTGTAATAAAGATCAAGGTGAAAACCCACACAAAGCGAATAGTAAATGGATGAAAGAGTTACTTTATTTCATGGCATATATGTCAAATGGAATGAATGTTGACGGTCCAGATATCAGAAAGTAAGGGAGAATATTATGAAAAAATTATTTAGTATAACAATAGCTGCTGGTCTAGCATTAGCTCTTACTGGATGTACAGGTTCTGGAGCTGCTCTTTCAACAGCAAATACAGATAAAGATAAAGATGGTGTAATGGATATTAGTGATCAATGTCCAAATACTGTAGCTGGTACAAAAGTAAGTAAAGATGGTTGTAAAATCTATACTTCAGTTCTTGATTTAAATGAGAGAGAGCTTTGTAGCATAGAAAAAAATGGTGTAGAAACTGTTTTAGCAACTGCAAAAAAATATAATGCAGTAGCGAAAAAACATGGCGTTGAATTTAGAAGACAAGGTGTTAATAATTCAAGTGCTATTACAGCAGTTGAAGAGGCTTTAAAAACTGGTAAAAAAACAGTTAATCCTATGACAAATAAGAAAAAAGCATCTAAAAAAACATTTACTGTTGAGTATGCAACACAAAGAGCTTGTAAATTTGCAATTAGTGCTTTAGTTTTAGAAGCTGAAGGTAAGACTAACTGGAGAGAAGCACTTCCAGGTGGAGAATATAAATATTAATAGAGTAACTATTAAATAGATTCAAGATAAAAAAGCCAAGGTAAAACTTGGCTTTTTTGGGTATAAAATATAAAAGATTTATAAGGAAAAATTATGAGTAAATTAGGTAGAAGAGAATTTGTATATATGATGGCTATGCTAGGAGCAGCTCCTGTGTTTGCTAACTCTCATACAAGAATGGTAGATTCAAAAAAAGCTGACGATTATTTTAAATTAAAACCATATGGAAATGTAAGACTTATGCATATGACAGATAGTCATGCTCAGTTATTACCAGTATACTTTAGAGAGCCAAGTGTAAATATGGGATTTCATTCAAACTATGGAAAAATGCCTCATATTGTTGGTGATAAACTTCTTGACCATTATGGTATCAAAGGTGATAAAAGATTGGAGTATGCATTTTCATGTGTAAACTTTGAAAAACATGCTGAACATATGGGTAGAGTTGGTGGATTTGCACAACTTAAAACAGTAATTGACTATTTAAGAGATAGTTTTGGTTCTGAAAATACATTACTTATGGATGGTGGAGATACTTGGCAAGGTTCATGGACTGCTTTACAAACTAGAGGTAAAGATATGGTGGGAGCCATGAATAAACTTGGTGTTGATGTAGCTGTTGGACACTGGGAATTTACATATAAAGCCCAAGAGGTTTTAGATAATGTTAAAATACTTGATGCTGAATTCTTAGCGCAAAATATTATTGTAAAAGATGATTCTATGATGGAAGGTGTTGAAGCTTATGATGAAGATACAGGTCATGCTTTTAAACCATATACTATAAGAGAGATGGGTGGTGCTAGAGTTGCTGTTATTGGTCAAGCTTTCCCATATACAACTATTGCTAATCCACAAAGAAATATCCCTGATTGGTCTTTTGGTATTAATGAAGATTCAATGCAAGAGATGGTTGACCAAGTAAGAGAAGATGAAAAACCAGATGCAGTAATTGTTTTATCTCATAATGGTTTTGATGTTGATAAAAAAATGGCTGAAGTTTGTACAGGTATTGACTTTATTATGGGTGGTCATACTCATGATGGTGTTCCTGAAGCTGTTCCTGTTAAGAACGAAAATGGTACTACTTATGTTTGTAATGCAGGTTCAAATGGTAAATTCTTAAATGTTCTTGATCTTGATGTTAAAAACGGTAAAGTTGTAGGTCATAAATTTACACTTCTTCCAATATTCTCTGATTTAATCAAAGAAGATGAAGATATGAAAAAATATATTGCTGATGTTAGAAAACCTTACTTAAATGACTTAAATAGAGTTTTAGCTACAACTGATGAAACACTATTTAGAAGAGGTAACTTCAACGGTTCATGGGATCAGATTATTTGTGATAGTTTAATTGAAGTAAAAGGTGCAGATGTATCTTTATCTCCAGGATTTAGATGGGGAACAACAGTTATGCCAGGTCAACCAATAACATTTGATGACTTAGCTACACAAACAGCTTTAACTTATCCAGAAACTTATGTAAGTGAGTTTACAGGTGCACAAATTAAAGCTACTCTTGAAGATGTTGCAGATAACTTATTTAATGAAGATCCATTCTTACAATCAGGTGGAGATATGGTAAGAACTGGTGGTATCTCTTATAGAATTAACCCAATGGCAAAAATTGGAAAAAGAATTTCTAATATTGTTATGACTAAAACAGGTCTTCCAATGGATGCTGCTAAGAAATATAAAGTGGCTGGTTGGTCAACTGTTAATTCTATTGCTCCAGGTAAACCAATTTGGGAAGTTACTGAAGAGTACTTAAAGAATGTTAAGCATATTGCTAACCTAAAAGTTGATACACCAGATATGGTTGGTATCAAAGGAAACCCAGGTATTGATAATAACTACAACAAACATCAGTTTGTTGCAGGTAAAAGATAAAAGAGCTAGTTTTTTTAACTAGCCCTTTTGGGTATATATAACTTATTTCAACTTATCTTTTAATCATACAAAAACAAATCAAATATAAAAGGAATGATTATGAAAAATAATTTTAAGAAACTAACAATTACATTGGCATTATCTCTTGGTCTAACTAGTACTTTAAATGGCTCAAATATTGTAACTAAATCACAATGTAATGATAAAGGTGAGGAGTATATATTTGCAGGTGGTGAGTGTATACAGTTTTATGAATCTGAAGGGGATACTGAGAATAGTTTGAACATTATTGTTCACGGAACTTGGAAAGAGGGTACTAATACATTAGCTAGATATACCCCTTTTGCTGATAACTTATCAATGGCAACAGATATAACAACAGTAGCTGTATCTCTACCTGGATACTCTGATTCCTCAACAAATAACTTTAAAGCTTTAAGTCATAATGGTACAGCAAATCTAGCTGCTCAAAAATCATATATAGAGTTTTTATCAAAACTAGTTACAAAATTAAAAGATAAATATGATGCAAAAGAGGTTAACTATATTGGACATTCTGCTGGTGCTATGATGGGTACAACCCTAGTAGGATATAATCCTGGATTGATATCTACAATAACATCTGCTGGTGGTGTATATGATATTCATAAAAAAGAAAAGAATAGTGATAACTTAGTTTCATTAGTTGATTATATTGATAATGTTGATAGAAAAACAAAGTTTTTACTTGTATATGGTACAAAAGATAAAATATCAGAACCTAAGATTACAAAAGATTTTTATAATATTGTAAAAGAGAAAGGATTTGAAGCTACTTTAATTGAAGTTGTAGATGCTCCACATTTAGATTTAGATATGACTGATGAGTCTGTAGAAGCTATTTCTGAGATGTTAGAGAGCGAATAGTAATTTATTAATATTTTATTAAAATCATTACTTTATCGTTTCTATTCTACTTTCTATTTAGTATATTTCAGGCTGTTTAATTAGGTAAATCCGACCAAATTCTCAAAACAAACTAAGCAAACATTAAGAATAAGATTATTTATCTTATTTATTTCAAAATATATCTTCAAGACACTAAAAAACAAGTCTCAAATCTATAAAAAAC
>JAYEOQ010000117.1:0-14403 GCA_034723215.1 Campylobacterota bacterium
GGTGTAGTTGCTAATAATCAAAATGCCACAAAGCTATAAATACGATGAAAGAGGGAAATAAAAAGATAAATTCCTTTCATACTAAACTTAAAAAATCAAATCCTAAATTAGCAAAACATATAGAAAACTATACAAAAGAATGTAGTGTTTCAGCTCAAAACCTTATATCAAAAGCACAAAACAAAATACCTTTTACATCAAATGATATGAAACACTCATTAGAAACATGGAGAGCTTTAAAAAAAGAGATTCAAACACCACTTCAACCATTAAAAAAGCAAGTTATAGAATCAAGAAAGAAATATAATGAAACAATAAGCTCTACAATAATGTGGTTATCAATCAGTGCAGCTGTTATATTATTGGTTATTATTATTATGGCTCAAATTATCTCTAAAGGGATAGAAACTTCAATAGTTAATTTTAAAAAATATTTAGAAAGCTTTTTTAAGTTTTTAAATAGAGAATCAAAAGAGGTTGATCCTTTAATAGTTCATTCAAATGATGAGATTGCACTTATGGCTAAAGAGGTTGAAAAAAATATTAGTGTTATTCAACAGACAATCTCACAAGACAGAGAACTTATAGATGAAGCAGAAGTTGTTTTAGCTAGAGCATGTAATGGATGGTTTTCTCAAACAATCACAAAATCAACTCAAAATGACAGCTTAATGGAGTTAAAAGAGAATATTAACAATATGCTTAACAATATGAAAAATAGATTTTTAGATATAAACTCTCAACTAGAGAAATATGCATCTCACAACTATTTAACTAAGTTCAAAGTAGATAATATAGAGAAAAATGGTGTTTTTGATAAATTTGAAAAAGATATGAACAAATTAAAAGATTCAATAACTAAGATGCTAGTTGAAAATAAATCAAATGGATTAACACTTGATAAAAGCAGCGATATTTTACTTGAAAATGTAACTATATTAAATAATAACTCAAATGAAGCAGCTGCCGCACTAGAAGAAACAGCAGCAGCTCTTGAAGAGATTACATCAAATATCTCAAGTAATACACAAAATGTTGTAAAAATGGCTGGATTAGCTTCAAAAGTTACTACATCTGCAAATGATGGTCAAAATTTAGCAAATCAAACCACAAAAGCTATGGATGAGATAGATGCAGAAGTAAATGCTATAAATGAAGCTATAACAGTAATTGATCAAATTGCATTTCAGACAAATATTCTATCTCTAAATGCTGCGGTTGAAGCAGCAACAGCAGGTGAAGCTGGAAAAGGTTTTGCAGTTGTTGCTCAAGAGGTTAGGAATCTAGCAAGCAGAAGTGCAGAAGCTGCAAATGAGATAAAAGCTTTAGTTGAAAATGCTACAACAAAAGCTAATAATGGAAAAGATATAGCTGATAAGATGATAGAGGGGTATACAGGATTAAATGAAAATATATCTAAAACAATTGAACTTATATCAGATGTTGAGAGCGCAAGTAAAGAGCAGCTTTCAGGGATAGAACAGGTAAATGATTCAATAAATGCCCTTGATCAACAAACTCAACAAAATGCAAATATAGCTTCACAAACAAATAGTGTAGCAGTTCAAACAGATACTATTGCAAAACTTGTTGTGTCAAGTGCAAATGCAAAAGAGTTTGATGGCAAAGATAGTGTAAAAATTAAAACTGTATAATAAATTTATCAGTTTATCAAGAGGAACAACTACATTTTAATGCAGTAAAATCATCGTTTTCAGCTGCATCGATTGCATCTTGAAGCATATAATTTCACAAAATATACTTAGGATTAGTTTTTTGCATTGTAGTAAATTGTTACAAAAAGTATCGTAGGTTGATGGAAATCGTAGGTTGATGAAATAAGAAAATTTATTTAAGTAGTCTTGACAAAATGAGATGTTATAGTTATTTTAAATACATCAAGTTTTATGTGAAGGAGTAATAAACTATAATGACAGCTAAGTATTATTTTGTGTTAGCTTTTATTCTCGCTCTATTTTGGATCTTATTATCTGGTCATACCACTATATTGTTGCTGAGTTTAGGTCTAGCATCTGTAGTTTTAGTTACTTGGCTAATGAGTCGTATGGATCGCAACGATAAAGCTTCAGTTAATATGTTATTTTCCCTAGAATTTCTTTCTTATCTTGGATGGCTTATTTGGCAAGTTATTGTTACTAACATTGATGTTGCAAAACATATTTGGAACCCATCCCTTCATATTAAACCAGCTTCTCGTAAGATTAAAGTAAGTATCAAAGATCCTTTAATCAAAACGATTTATGCCAATTCAATAACCTTAACACCCGGTACAGTAACTACCGAGGTAGGTGAAGACTATTTTATTGTACATGCACTCAATAGTGAGAGTCTAGATGAGTTAGAAGAGGGAGAAATGGAAAGACGCCTTATTTGTTTGGAGGAGAGAGAATGATTGCTGCTGCTATAGTTGCCTTGCTAATTACATTAGCGCTGACATTGATTCGTGCTTTACTTGGACCTTGTATCTATGATAGAATACTTGCTGTTAACTCTTTTGGTACAAAGACAGTTTTATTAATTGTTGTTGCTGGACATGCATTAGGATGGTTTAGTTATATTGATATTGCATTGATGTATGCATTAGTTAACTTTGTTGGAACTCTTGCAGTGATGCGTTTCTTTGAACAATACAACCTACAAGAGAAACAATCATGATTATTGATATATTGAGTGATATTTGTTTACTTCTTGGAGCTATTTTTACCTTAACTGGGGCTATTGGACTATTAAGACTTCCTAACTTTTACACTAGATTACATGCAGCGAGTGTTACTGAGTCATTAGCTGCTCCATTGTTAATCATTGGTATAATGTTAGATATGGGATTTACATTGGATTCTGCAAAACTAATCCTTATAATTGTTATTATGATAGTTTCTAATCCAACAATTACACACGCTTTATGTCGTGCTGCTGCCCATGGTGGAGTTACTCCAGAAATGGAAACAAAAAGTAATGGTAAAGATCAATCGCAAACCAAAACTAAGCTTTCAGATAAGGAGTCAAAGTGATCGAGAATCTTCATCTATTAATTGATATTTGTTTATTGGCTTTTTTAGTACTAATTGTTTTTGCTACTATTAAGATAACCAACCTGTTTGTTGCTACTATGCTGTTTGGTATCTTTAGTTTCGTTACAGCCTTACTATTCCTTGATCTAGACGCAGTAGATGTTGCCTTTACTGAAGCTGCAGTTGGTGCTGGTTTTTCAACCGTACTGATGTTAGCTGCATTAAGACTTACTGGCGCATTTGAGAATGCAAAACACCGTCACTCAGCATTGGGATTATTTATTGTAGTTCTCACAGGTGCTGCATTGATCTATGGGGTTGCTGATTTCCCAAATATGGGCGATGCTAATGCACCTGTACACCTACATGTTGCTCCCGAGTTTATTCAGCTGACACAAGAGAAAATTGATATTCCTAATATTGTTACTGCAGTTCTTGCAAGCTTTAGAGGTTATGATACTTTTGGTGAAACTGTTGTTATCTTTAGTGCTGGGGTTGCAGTATTACTGTTACTTGGAATGGGGCATGTGGAGCCTAAATATGAACCGGAAAAAAACACAGTTTTATGGGTAGTAGTTAAACCTTTTATAGCATTAATTTTGATTTTTGGACTTTATGTACAATTTCACGGTGATTTTGGTGCCGGAGGTGGTTTTCAAGCCGGTGTAATTTTTGCCAGTGGTTTTATTCTCTATAGTTTAGTTTATGGGGAAGGTTATGCAAGAAAAGTTGTCCCTTCAGAAATTTTACCACGACTAGCAGCTCTTGGTGTATTAATTTATGGTGTAACAGGATTGGCAAGTTTACTCTCAAATAAACCTTTTTTAGATTATAGTGCTTTATCTTCAAATCCTATAAGTGGTCAACACATTGGTATATTACTGGTTGAAGCTGGTGTTGGTTTAGCAGTATTTTCTACAATATTACTAATCTTTTATTCTTTTTCTGGAGTGAATCATCATGAATGAGTTATTAGGACATTTTAACTACTATATAGTAATTTTTCTGATGATGATGGGATTATATATTGTAATTGCATCATCAAACTTGATTAAAAAACTGATTGGACTTTCTGTTTTTCAAGCATCGGTATTTATTTTGTATATCACCTTTGGTAAGATAACGAAGGGTAGTCCACCTATTATCACTGAAAATGTTGATCTTTACTCTAACCCTCTACCCCATGTACTGATCCTAACTGCAATTGTTGTTGGTGTTGCAACAACATCTGTAGGGTTGGCACTAATTGTAAGAATTAAAGATGCTTACGGGAGTATGGATGAGGATGATATCCACGATATGGATGATAAAGATGACTTTCACATGAAAAACGACAGGAGTAAAACTTGAATCTAATGACACATTTACCTGTTCTTGTTGTTGTAGTTCCTTTATTAGCAGCTGCATTAATTGTTTTAATCAATAATAAAAAAGCTGCTTGGTTAATCACTTTATTAACATCACTATTTTCGTTCTATGCTTCTGTTAGTATGTTGCAGATGCTTCAAGAGGTTTCAGTACTAAGCTACACACTTGGTGGTTGGCAAGCTCCACTTGGAATTGAACTGAAAATTGATTCATTAACTTCATTGATGTTATTGATCCTTACAGGTTCTGCAACGCTTGTTAGTATCTATGCATTAAGAAGTGTTGAAAAAGAGATTGCCAATGGGAAACAAGTTCTATTTTATACCGCTTTCCTTTTAGTATTTGCAGGACTTATTGGTATTTGTATAACCGGTGATGCTTTTAATGTTTTCGTATTTTTAGAGATATCTTCCCTTTCAACTTATGCAATAATTAGTATGGGGAAAGATCGTCGTGCACTGCATGCATCGTACCAATATCTTATTATGGGAACCATTGGTGCAACATTTATCTTAATTGGTATTGCTTTTATGTATGTAATGACAGGTACTTTAAATATGGATGATCTTGCACAGCGTTTACCTGCAGTTGCCGATACTAATGCTATACGCGCCGGTTTTGCCTTTATAATAATTGGTGTTGGTATTAAAGCTGCAATGCTTCCACTACACCAATGGCTTCCAAATGCATATGCATATAGTCCATCTGTAGTTTCAACATTCCTAGCTGCAACAGCAACAAAAGTAGCTGTTTATGTAATGATTCGTTTCCAATTAACTGTATTTGGTATAGAGTTTTCGCTTCTTAATATGCCACTTGATAAGATATTAATGTTCTTAGGAACTTTAGGAGTATTAGGTGGTTCAATCTATGCAATCTATCAAACAAATGTAAAACGGATGTTAGCATACTCTAGTATTGCACAAATTGGTTATATATTATTAGCTATTGGATTGGCTAGTGATCCAGGCCTTACAGCTGCTTTGTTACATATGTTTAATCATGCATTAATTAAAGGAACTCTCTTCATGGCACTTGGTATTGTTTTCTTTAGATATGCAACTACAGAGTTATCTGTAATGTCAGGTATCGGTAAAACTATGCCAGTTACTATGGCTGCCTTTACAATAGGGGGTTTAAGTCTTATAGGAGTTCCTGGAACAGCAGGTTTTGTGAGTAAGTGGTATCTTGTTACTGCTTTACTTGATGCTTCATTATGGCCAATAGCACTATTAATACTTGTAGCTTCTATATTTACAGTAATTTATGTAGGTAGAGTTATAGAGGCTGCTTATTTCAGACCTGCCCCTAAAGAGGAAAATCAAAAGAAGATACCATTATCTATGATTGCAGCTTTATGGATATTTGCCATTGCAAATATCTACTTTGGCTTAAACAGTGAGCTGAGTATTGGTGTATCAACAGATGCTGTAGAGCAGTTAATAGGGGTGAGACCATGAGTATTGAAGCACTTTATATTTTAATCTTAGTTTTACCGTTATTAACAGCTGTTGGTGTATTGGTATGTCGTGAAAATGAAAATGTTCGTGAGAGTGTAACAATTATAGGGGGTATATCTTTATTTTTAGCAGTTGTTACGCTAGCACTTAATTATGATTTTGAACAAACAGTAAGATTTACATTACTTGAGCCATTTCCCGGTTTAGCAATTGCATTTGAACTTGAACCATTAGGTTTGATTTTCACATTAGTTGCAGGATTTCTATGGCCGGTAACATCTTTATATGCTATTGGGTATATGAGGTCCCATCATGAGAAAAATCAAACAAGATTTTATTTCTCATTTGCTATCTCTATTTTTGCTACTATGGCATTAGCTTTATCGGCTAACTTATTTACACTTTTTATAGCTTATGAGTTGTTAACACTTTTCACACTGCCATTAGTTACCCATGCCGGAACCCAAGCGGCAAGAAAAGCGGGTTGGACCTATTTAGGTATCTTAATGACAACCTCAATTGGATTCTTGTTATTAGCAATTATCTGGACTTGGGTCTTAACAGGTACATTAGACTTTACCCCTGGAGGAATTCTATCTGGAAAAGCAGAACCAGCTATTTTAGGTGGTCTGCTATTGCTATTTGTTTTTGGTACAGGAAAGGCTGCACTTATGCCATTCCATAGATGGTTGCCAGCAGCAATGGTAGCTCCAACTCCTGTTTCTTCATTACTACACGCAGTTGCAGTTGTTAAAGCAGGTGTATTTACTATTTTAAAAGTTTCTGTTTATATTTTCGGGATAGACTTAATTGGATCACTTGATGCTGCTTACTGGCTTTCATTATTAGCTGGATTTACAATTTTAAGTGCTTCAATTATAGCGATGACAAAAGATAATTTAAAAGCAAGACTAGCCTATTCAACAATTAGTCAGTTATCTTATATCATCTTAGCTGCAATGCTTGGTGTTGCTACTGGTGTATTAGCAGGTAGTTTACATATTGCTATGCATGCTTTTGCAAAGATTACTCTGTTTTTTGCAGCAGGTGCAATTTTAGTTGCTGCACATAAAACAAAAGTTTCTGAATTAAATGGTATTGGGCATATGATGCCAATTACAATGATAGCATTTTTACTAGCATCACTTTCAATTGTCGGGTTACCGCCGCTTGGAGGAAGTTGGAGTAAATGGCTATTACTTCAAGCTACAATGGAAGCACATAATATGGTATTGCTAATAGTGTTATTGGTAAGTTCATTATTAAATCTGTTTTATTTAGTTGAAATACCAATACGAGCATTCTTTGCTAAACCGGTTGATCCTGCATATAACAATGGGATCAAAGAAGCACCAAAATTTAGTTTAATTGCTATTATAATCACAACAACGGGTTGTCTAGCACTATTTTTCCTAGTTAACCCGGCTTGGAATCTTGTGGAGAAAATATTACCATGACAAAAAAACAATATATATTTGATAACCCTAAAAATGTAAAACTACTAATAAGAGTGCTTTACGCATGTTGTATTATTTTGTTTGCTATGGATTTAGTAATCCATAGGCATATATACCATCCATTTGAAGAACTTATAGGCTTTTATGCTTTTTATGGTTGTCTTGCATGTGTGGTATTAGTGCTCATAGCACGAGAAATGAGAAAATTTGTTATGCGTGATGAAGATTATTATGAGATTACAAAAGATAATCAAGGTAATCAAGACAATCGAAGAAAAAATGATAGAAGACAAACAGATGACAGGAGAAAAAGTTGATGGATATTTTTTTACCAATATTACCGTTTTTTATTGCAGCAATTCTAACACTTTTTACTCGTGGTAGCTTACGCGCTACTATCATGATAGCAACACCAATTATTGCAGCATACGGTATTTACAATCTTGAGGTTGGAGATACATACACTGCTGTATTACTTGGCTATGAATTAACACCAATTAGAATAGATAAACTCTCTATACTCTTTGGATATCTGTTCTGTGTTGCAGCCTTATTAGGTAATATTTATGCATTATATCATGAAGACACTATACAACATTTTGCTGCACAAGCTTATGCAGGTAGTGCTATAGGTGCTGTTTTCGCTGGAGATATGCTGACCTTATTTATTTTTTGGGAGGTAATGGCTTTAACATCATCAGTATTGGTTTTTGCTAGAAGAACTGAAGCATCTTTACATGCTGGTATCCGTTATTTAGTTATACAGATTATATCCGGTTTATTACTATTAGCAGGGATTATAGTTTATTACAACTCTGTTGGAACTCTTGACTTTAACCATATTGGACTTGATGCTCCAGGTGCTTGGTTATTCTTCTTGGCATTTGGTATAAAAAGTGCATTTCCATTCTTACATAACTGGCTAACTGATGCTTATCCAGAAGCAACTGAAAGTGGTACTGTATTTTTGAGTTCATTTACAACAAAAGTTGCAGTTTATGCATTAGCAAGATCATTTGCCGGTGAAGAGATACTTATTTATATCGGTGCAACTATGGCATTCTTCCCAATCTATTATGCAGTTATTGAGAATGATTTAAGAAGAGTATTAACATACAGTCTTATCAACCAGATAGGGTTTATGGTAGTTGGTATCGGTATTGGTACAGAGCTGGCTCTAAATGGTGCAGTGGCTCATGCATTTGCAGATGTGATCTTTAAAGGGTTATTGATGATGAGTATGGGAGCAGTGCTATTCTCCACCGGTGAGATGCGTGGTTCTGAACTTGGAGGCCTGTATAAAAAAATGCCAAAAACAACCATGTTCTGTATGGTGGGTGCTGCTTCAATTTCAGCTTTTCCACTATTTAGTGGCTTTGTTAGTAAATCTATTATTGTTAGTGCAGTATTGCTTGAAGGTTATTATGGGGTTTGGCTGGTACTGTTATTTGCTGCTGCTGGAGTATTCCACCATGCTGGAATTAAAATTCCATTCTTTGCTTTCTTTGCACACGATTCTAAATTTATCGAAACGGCAAAAGAGGCTCCAAAAAATATGTTATGGGCAATGGCACTAAGTTCAGTACTTTGTGTTCTTATTGGTGTTTTCCCTCAAGCGTTCTATTCAATGTTACCTTGGCCAATGGACTACACACCTTATGATACAACACATGTATTAACCCAATTACAATTGCTGTTCTTCTCAGCACTTGCATTTGTTTGGTTAAAGTTAGCGCATATTTATCCACCTGAACTTAAGTCAGTGAATATTGATGCTGAATGGATATATAGAAAACTATTCCCTAAAGCAATTTACGCAATTAGCACAATTTGTGGTACTTATTATACTAAGCTTGAGTCAAAATCTGGAAGATTACTGCAATCAGCCCACTCTTCAACTACTAAATTCTTTGGTGCTGATGGCTTTTTATCTAATTTCCGTTCTTTAGGCGGTATGGTTATGTGGGTTGCATTAATATTATCTACATCACTGTTCTTATATTATCTATAATTTTGGTTAATTAAAAAATATTCAGGCTAAAAATATAATGGATTTTGAAAATAATAGATACCTATTTATAGATGGTAGTGTTAACCCTCAATTAAAAATTGGCTTTGGTGCTTATTTATTGTTAGATGAATATAGTTCCTACTGTACTATTAAAAAAGAAGAGATAAAAACTAGAATGTTTGAAGATACATCTTCTACTAAATTAGAATTACAGGTATTGATTTATGCACTAAATGATATTAATTCTAAACAATACCATCTAACTATCTATACTGATTGTCAAAATATATTAACACTCAATGGAAGAAGAGAAACTTTAGAAAAAAATAACTATTTAACCAAAACAGGTAAAACTGTAAAAAACTCAAAAGAGTACAAAGAGTTTTTTAAATTGATTGATACTTATAATTGTGATTTTATTAAATTAAAAGGTCATAAGAAAAAAAGTACCAAAGATGATATTGATAAAATATTTTCAATAGTTGATAAAACTGCTCGTATTAGATTAAGAGAATATATAAAAAGTAAAAGCTAAAAGTTTTAAATATTTTATTTTTTATAATCTCTAAAACACTATAAAATATCACATATAAAGATAAAATATAGGAACTTCAAATGAAAAGAAAAAAAACAGGTATTCATCATATTACATTTTTACAGCAGGTGAACGCTTATTTAAAATATGTACTTGGTGATGGTTATACTTCACATAGTTTTAGACAAGGATTATTATCAGATCTTGGAGCAAGGGGAATCAATATTAAGATTATGAGTAAATTTATCGGGCACAGTGATGTAGAAACTACTATGCAATATGTGCAACCTAGTGATGAAGATATTATGATGAATTTGGTGCGGTGAGATTAAAATTATAATTTAATATTTAATACAATTAAATATGCAACTAAAAAGAATATTAATACATTTATATTTTCCTGTAATTTTATAAGTATTTACTGAAACTAGTTTAGTTTATATCCTACACCATATTCTGTTTTAAGATATATCGGGTTACTACTATCTTTTTCTATTTTTTTTCTAATATTTTTTATATGATTATCCAATAGTCTATGTGACTTTACAGATGAAATTGATTCTGTTAAGCTATCTCTTGATATTGATTTTCCTCTGTTTTTTATAAAAAATGATAAAATCTCAAATTCTAATGATGTTAAACTAAGTAGATCATTTTTAAATAATATATTGTTATTTTTTATTTCAAATATCTCTTCTTTTTTTGAGTCTTGAAGTAATATATTTTCTTTTCTACTTAGTAATGCCCATATTCTAGCTTCTAACTCTAAAAAATCTATAGGTTTAGATATATAATCGTTTGCACCATATTTAAATGCTTTTACTTTTGTATCTGTATCATTATATGCACTCGTGATTATTGTTGGTATCGCTATAGAGTTTTTAATACTACTTAAAAGTTCAAATCCACTAAAATCAGGTAAGTTAAGATCCAATAAAAGTAAATCATAACAATTGTTTTTTAGATATGAAATGCCGTCTGTCACTGCATATACTACATCGACCAAAAAGCCATTTGTTTCAAGAAAGTCTTGCATTAAGTATGAAGCAGTTTCATCATCTTCAACTATTAAAATTTTAGTTTTATCAATCAAATTATATCCTAATCTTTAGATTCTTTAGATTTTAGCTAAATTTGCTTTAGAATTGTGTTATATAATTATTTAATAAAATCTTTAGGTTAATTATGAAAAATATAGAAGAGATTATAAGCTATACGCAAAAGTTAAAACTACTTTATGTAGAAGACAATGATGAAGCAAGAGAATCAACCACGATAATATTGGAAGAGTTCTTTGATAATATAACAATTGCTATAAATGGTCAAGATGGTTTTAATAAATTTAAGCAAAATGATATAGATTTGATAATTACAGATATAAATATGCCAAATATGGATGGCTTAGAGATGAGTAAACAAATAAAAACTATAAACCCTACTATACCCATTATTATACTAACAGCACTTACGAATATATCTGTATTAAAAGATGCTATAGATATAGGGGTGGATAGTTTTATCAATAAACCTTTAGAGGATATTGAGCTATTGGTAAATAAACTAGATTTATCTATAAAAAAGATTTGTTATGAAAATGGACAAAAAGAGATATTAAAAATAAAACATGATAATGAAAAGATGGAACTATTAATAGATACGATGCAAAACATCGCACATCACTGGAGGCAACCATTAAGTGTGATATCTACTATATCAAGTGTTTGTACCGTTAAAGTAGAACTGGGAGAAAATGTAACTTTAGATGATTTAAAAAATGCAGAGATAATCACTAAAAAAACAGAAAAGTTATCGCTATTACTAGATAAAATAGAACAAATCCAGATAGAAAGAATATCTTCACAAGATATTGAAGAGCTTATTGCTATATCTAATCCAATAATAGTATAAAAAGTCAAGAGAGTAGATGATGATTAAAATAATATACATAATAGCTATTCTAAATATATATATAGTAAGTAGTATAGCCGAAGTGATCACACCAATACCTTTAGAGATAAAATACGATAAAGAAAAAGCACTTCTAGGGAAAAAGCTTTTTTCTGATACTATTTTAAGTAAAGATGATACCATCTCATGTGCTAGTTGCCATATATTACAAGATGGTGGGGATGACAATATACAGTACTCTTTTGGAGTTGATGGACAAATAGGTGTAGTAAACTCACCAACTGTATTTAATGCTGTTTTTAATTTTGCTCAAATGAGAGATGGGGAAGCTGCAAACTTAAAAGAGCAAGTTCATCTACCCTTAACCAATCCAATAGAGATGGGTGCAACATACAAAGATGTTATCAAAAAGCTAAATTCAAATAAAGAGTATAAAAAGTTATTTGCTAAAAACTATAAAGACAATATCACAAAAGATAATATTAATGATGCACTTGCTCAATTTCAAACAGCACTTACCACACCAAACTCACGATTTGACAGATACCTAAGAGGTGATAAAAGTGCTATCACTCAAGAGGAGTTAGAAGGGTTTAAACTTTTTAATAAAAATGGGTGTACGGCTTGCCACAATGGTGTAAATATAGGTGCAAATTTATATCAAAAAATAGGAATCATAGAAACATATATACATAACGAAAAAGACAAATCACATGAATTAGGAAGATATAATGTTACAAAAAAAGAGTATCACAAATATTTAAATAAAGTACCAACTTTACGAAATATTGAGCTTACAGCTCCTTATTTGCATGATGGAAGTAAAAACACTTTAAAACAAACAGTTGTTTTTATGCTTAAATATCAAGTAGGTATAGAACAAAGTGATGAAAATATCGATAAAATAGTTAAATTTTTAAATACCCTTACAGGTGAATTGCCATCAATTTTAAAGGATGGTTATGAAAATAAATAGTTATACTTTGCCTTTATTTATCGCTATTTTTATCATTGGTTTGGTTATAAATATACTAGATGGAAATAAAAAGATAAATAACTTTTTTGAGATATATGAGAATTTTACAAACTTAAAAACTCAAAATCATTTAATAGAAAATTGTATTAATACACCATCATCAAAAAACTATGATATGGTTAATAGTTATATTAGTAAAAGTATCTTATTGGTTGAAGAATTGGAGATATTTATATCAAGAAACAATATTAAAGATAAAGAGATACTAGATACATTTAATGATATAAAAAATAAACTTTTGATAAAAAAAGATTTAGTAGATAGATGTAAAACTTCAAACTCTATATACAATAATACATATAAAAATATTTTGCAGTTAAGTAAGTTGTCCAAAAAATCAAAAGCTTATAAAACAAATTCTCTTATTGATAATACTTTAATATCTCTTTTAAGTTACAAGCAACTAGAACTAAAAGAGAACTTAAAAAAACTAAACAGATTAACCAAATCAGACAAAGTATTAACTCTTTTATATAAAAATATTATTTTACATCATCAAAATTTAAACAATATAAAAAGCTTACAAAAAACTGCAAAAGAGCTATATCTAGCTGATGATATAACTATGTTAAATAATCTTATTACAGTTTATAATACAAATATTATCTCTGAAACAAAAATCAAAATCTTTATATTTGTTTTTGCTTTAGTATTACTTTTGGCTATAAATATCATCTTAACAGTAAAAATCAAAAAAACTTTAAAAAATTTAGATAATAAAACAAAAGAGTTAGAGCTATCATATGAAACAATAGATAAAAATGTGATAATGTCAAAGACTGATTTAGAAGGTGTTATTACAGATGCTAGTGAAGCATTTTGTCAAATATCTGGGTATTCAAAAAAAGAATTTATTGGTTCTAAACATAGTATCATACGACATAAAGATATGGATAGTGATATATTTAAAAATTTATGGACAACTATACAAGAAGATAAAATATGGACAGGTGAAGTTAAAAATAGAAAGAAGGATGGTACTTATTACTGGGCAACTGCTATTATCACCCCTATTTATAAAGATAATCTAAAAATAGGATACACATCTATTAGGAATGACATAACAGATAAAATAAAAGTGATAGAGTTAAACTCCAAACTAGAAGAAAAAGTAAAACTTGAAGTTGAAAAAAATAGAAAAAAAGACCAACAAGTAATAGAACAATCCCGTCTAGCTCAAATGGGAGAGATGATAAGTATGATAGCCCACCAGTGGAGGCAACCTCTTGCTGCAATTAGTAGTACTAGTGCAGGTATTAATTTAAAAGCAAAATTAAATAAATTAGATAAAGAAACAGCTGTAGAGTTGTCATCTAAGATAAGTGGCTACTCTCAACACTTAAGTACCACTATAGATGATTTTAGAGAGTTTTTCAAATCAAACAAAGAGAAAAGTGATACAACATATAGTGAAGTTATAAAAAGCACATTAAATATTGTGGAAACTGCAATAGAAAATCAAAATATAACTGTTAATAAAAATTTAAAATCAAATGTAGTTTTTAATACATACCCAAATGAATTAAAACAAGTTGTTTTAAACTTAATCAAAAATGCAGAAGACGCCCTGCAAGAAGTTGCCTTGGGTAACGCCCT
>JAYEOQ010000118.1:0-2999 GCA_034723215.1 Campylobacterota bacterium
AAAAATTATAAAAAGAAGGAAATTTAGATGAAGACTAAATTAGTATGGCTTTTAGCCTTATTTTTATCTCCAGTTTTAGCATTTGGTGCTGATACTTTAGATACAGGAGATACTGCTTGGATGATGGTATCAACAGCAGTTGTATTACTTATGACACCAGCAGGTTTAGCACTGTTTTATGCAGGTATGACAAGAAGTAAGAATGTATTAAATACTTACGCGATGGTAGTTGGTGCATTTGTTGTTGCATTTGTTGCATGGATTGTTGCTGGTTATTCAATTGCATTTGGTGCAAACGAATCTGCTACATTACAAACTTTCATGGGTGGATTTAATCATATATTATTAAATGGTATTTCATGGACTGATTTAAGTGGAACTTATCCTACTTATGTATTTATAGTATTCCAAGGTACATTTGCAGCAATAACTGTTGCTATTGCTTCTGGTTCTGTTATTGAAAGAATGAAATTTTCTACATGGTTAGTATTTGTATTTATCTGGATTATTGCAGTTTATGCTCCTATTACACATATGGTATGGGGTGGAGACGGTGCCTTATTATTTGATGCAGGTGCTTTAGACTTTGCTGGTGGTACAGTTGTACATATGAATGGTGGTTTAGCTGGTTTAGTTCTTGCTATTTTAGTTGGTAAAAGAGTTGGATTTAATAAAACTGCAATGAAACCTATGAGTATTATGCTTACTGCACTTGGTGCTTCGTTACTATGGTTTGGTTGGTTTGGATTTAATGGTGGATCTGCATTTGGTGCAAACGGTATTGCTGGTTTAGCATTCTTAACAACTGCATTTGCTCCATCTGTTGCTGCAATTACATGGATGTTATTAGAGTATATGACATATAAAAAGGTTACATTACTTGGTGCTGTTTCAGGAATCGTTGCAGGTCTTGTAGCAATTACTCCAGCAGCTGGTTTTGTTGATGTAAGTGGTGCATTTATTATTGGTGCTGTTGGTTCAGTGTTTGCATTTTACGGTGTAATTGGATTGAAAAAGAAAATGGGTTATGATGATTCATTAGATGCATTTGGTATTCACTTTTTAGCTGGATTATGGGGAGCATTAGCTGTTGCATTCTTTGCACTAAAAGACAATGACTTACTATGGGACGGACCATTAAAAGAATCTGGTGATAGAATGGGACAATTTTTTGTTCAAGTTGAATCAGTAGTAGTTGTTGGATTATTTACATTAATTGGTACAATCGTTGTTTACTATATAGCATCATTATTAACTGGTGGTGGAAGAGTAAGTGAAGAGGAAGAGTCAGTTGGATTAGATGAAACACTTCACGGTGAAAAGTCACTTAACTTATAAAAATTAAATAAATAAAATACAAACTCGTTTGTATCGTTAAAATAAATCTTTAAAGATTTTATATCTTTAAGATTTATCGGTAACGGAAGGAAAAAATAGATGAAAAAAATAGAAGCGATAATTAAACCGTTTAAATTAGAAGATGTAAAAGATGCTTTAGCTGAAGCTGGTATCACTGGTATGACTGTAACTGATGTAAAAGGTTACGGTAGACAGCAAGGTCACTCTGAATTATATAGAGGGGCTGAGTATGTTGTAGACTTTTTAGCTAAAACAAAAATTGAATTAGCTGTAACTGATGATCAAGTTGCTGATGTAGTAAAGCTTATTACTGAGACTGCAAAAACTGGTAAAATAGGGGATGGTAAAATATTTGTAATGCCTATTGAAGATATTATTAGAATAAGAACTGGTGAAAGTGGTGATGAAGCAGTTTAAATTTCTTTGTTAGATTAAAATCAAGATTATAAAAAAAGAGCCCTTCAAGTATAAATTGAAGGGCTTTTTATTTTATAGAGATTTATTAGTTACTCTTTTATAATTAGTTTTGCATTTCTTATAGCACTTGTAGGAAATGTTATTCCTATAGATTTTGCTGTTTTTTCATTTATAACAAGATATGCATTTCCAAATTTTATTGGTAAATCAGCTGGTTTAACACCTCTTAAAATCCTATCAACCATTCTTGCAGCATCTTTCCCAAGTTCTGTATGAATAAAACCAAATGTAAATAGTGCACCTTTTTGAACTTGTTGATAGCTAGGAGCAGAAAGTGGAAGTTTATTTTCAATTGCATATTTTGAAAATTTATCTATTTGTACCTCTACCCTTGAATCTCTTGGTAAATAAATAGCATCTATACTTTTTGGAGATTTGTTAAAAAACTGCTCCATTGTCATACCTTCTGGAAAAGCTTGCTCTATAATATTTATTTTTAAAAACTTAGAAATCTCTTTTATATTTTTTCTTGAAGCTATTGAACCACCATCATTTGGAGTGTACGGTATAAGTACATTTTTAATATTAGGAACTATTGTGTAAAGCCACTCAAATCTTTTTGCATCACCAACAGGAAGTCTTATACCAGTTATATTGGCTTCAGGCATTTTAGGGTTTGATACAATATTTGATGATACTGGATCATTTACAGGGCAAAAGACTACAGGTATATTACTGTTTGCAGTCTGTCTCTTCACCTCTTGAGTTGCTGGTGTACTTGAAACTAAAATAAGATCAGGTTTTTTTAAAATAACTGATTCTATTATAGGTTTTAAGTTTTCAACTTTATTTGCAGCACCAGGAACAATATAGTTAATATTTTTTTCATCCCAACTGTAAGCTTTCATCTGTTCTTTAAATCCACTAAATGTATTGTTATCAACATTTGATAAAGCAATAAATGCTACAGTTTTAACTTTATCATCCACTGAGTTACTATTAATTTTAAATAATATGGCAACAATAACTACTAAACTTAAAAAAAACAATATATACTTTCTCATCTTATAACCTTTTAATTGATATTTTACATATACTATTGTATTATAATTTAGTTAAATATATATAAAAAGAGTTAAATGAAATTACCAGTAAAAATTAGCATTATAGCATTTATAGTTAGTATATTTTTTATTTTATTTATTTTTGATAACATACAAAAT
>JAYEOQ010000119.1:0-2981 GCA_034723215.1 Campylobacterota bacterium
TTAAAAGTAGAGTTCCAATTTTTTGTTTACTTTTACAGTGATTTAAAAATACAGATACTTTTTGAATACTCATTTTATTCTACCTCTTTTTTTGATACTTTTTCCCTTGATCTCTAAATCCTCAAGAGTATCTATAGTTTCTTTTTTTTCAACAGCTATATTTTTAAAATCATCTAAACAATCAAGAACTACACAGAGCTTAAGTAAAGATTCCAAAGATATAAAACCACTACTTTCAAATCTTTTTAAACTTCCTAAACTTACACCACTTTTATTACTGAGTCCCTCTTGAGTTAAGTCAAATAGTAGTCTTTTTTGTTTAAAATTAGTTTTTAACTGCTCCATTATAGTTGATGGTGTTGAAATATTTATATCTAACATATTAGCCCTTATATGGATTATAGTTATATTATAGCTAATATATTACTTATTAATTATAAAATTATCAAGATATTCTAATGATTTTGTTAATTCAAAAAATATAATATTATTAAAAATGAGATATAATTAAATAAACAAAAAAGTAAAGTCATGAACCCAATATATAAAATTGCCTTGAAAAATATCACTTTTAACAAAAAGAGATCTATTGTCACGATACTATTAGGTGTGATTAGTACTGCATTACTTATTTTTCTTTCTGCTCTTACGGATGGTTCACATAATAAGATGCTAAAAAATGCAGTAGAGGTTTATCCTGGATATATTCAAATAACTCATAAAGATTTTAGGGATAATCCATCTTTTGAACATCTAATATTTGATAAAAATTTGGTTTTAAATAAACTCCAAGCTTATAATCAAATAGATACTTTTTCTAGTAGATTTGAAACTTCTGTTTTATTTAGTTCTGGTGATAAATCAATAGGTGCTATGATTACTGGGATAGATCCAAAAAAAGAGGAGAGATTATCGAAGATTAACTCTTCTCTTTTAAAAGGGGAGTATTTAGATAACAATGATAGAAACTCTTTATATATTGGTGATGAGTTAGCAAAAAGATTAAAAGTTGATATAGGTGATAGCATCTCATTTATAGGTAGTGGGGCTGATTATTCATTTACTGCTGATATTTTAAAAATAAAAGGGATATTTAAAACTGGTCTTTATGATTTTGATGCAAATAGCGCCTTTTTAAACAGTAGTTATTTTGATGAAATTTTTTTAAGTTCAAACTTTGCAACTACAATTATTGTATTGCCTAAGGATATTAAAAACTCTTTAGAGTTAAGTTTACAAATAGACAAAAATTTGCCCAAAGAGTTGGAATCAAAAAGTTGGGAACAGTTTATGAGTTCACTTTTAAAAGCTATGGAGCTTGATACTATTTTTGGTTATTTGACTTTATCAATATTTTTTATAGTAATAGCATTTGTAATTTTAATATATACTTTACTTGTGGTTTATTCAAGGATAAAAACTATAGGTGTATTAAAGGCTATAGGTACAAGTAAAGCTCAAATAAGGGATATGTTGATTTTTGAGTCTACTGTTTTATCTGTTTTTAGTGCTGTTATAGGGGGTATAGTAGGTGGATATTTAGCATACTATTTTAATATAAATCCAATAGACTATGGTACCCAGTTTGATGAACAGTTTAAACAATATGGGATGATGGTTACAACAATGCCTACAGAGTTTAATATTGTAAATATTTTTAGAGATATTATTATAATTTTTATTTTAAATATTTTATCTACACTTTATCCAATTTTTAAAATCAATAGTTATAAACCAATAGAGGCGATAAATCATGTTTGATATAGTTTTAAAAACAGCTTTTTTATCACTTCTAAGGAGAAAAGTAAGAACCATATTGGTTATCTTTATGATTACTATATCTTTGTGGTCACTTTTGTTTATGCAAGGGATATATGAGGGGATGTATCAACAGATGGTAAATAATGCTATTAAAAGTGATAGTGGTCATTTAAGTATCTATGCAAAAGGTTTTAAACAAGACAAATCAATTGATTTACAAATAAGAGATTTTAAAAACATTGAAAATAGACTAAAACAAAATAGTGATATAAAAAGTTATATTAAAAGGGTACAATCTAGTGGATTAATAGCAACTGCAAGTTACTCAAACTCTGTACAGATATATGGGATAGATTTAAAAGAGGAAAAAATACACTCACAACTTGATAAATATATAATAGATGGTAAGTATAGTTTTGATGAAAAAGAGATTGGTAGTAAATCAAGAGGTGTGATAGTTGGATTTAAATTAGCAAAAAAATTAAAACTAAAAGTTGGAAAAAAGATAATATTATCTTCTCAAAATATTAATAATGAGATAAGTTCAATAAGTTTAAAAGTAGCAGGGATAATAAAAACATCCAATATGCAAATTGATAAGATGGGTATATTTATCGATATAAAAAAGAGAAAAAATTTCTTTGGTATAGATGGAGTAAGTCAAGTCTCTATTATATTTAATGATAGGTTATCTATAAAAAAATATCAAGATAATTTAAAAAAGAGTTTCCCTTCATTGGAAATTTTTAGATGGGATCAGCAATATCCTGCTCTTTTACAGGCTCAAGAGATGATGCAACAATTTAGTTTTATAAGTTATTTAGTTGTATTTTTTGTAGCTACAATTGGGATATTTGGTGTTGTATTGGTCTCAGTTTTAGAAAGAAAAAGGGAGTTTGGGATATTAAGAGCAATAGGGACGAAGTTTAGTATCATAGGTTCAATTATATTTTTTGAGAGTTTTTTTATAGGTATTGTAGGTTTTATATTTGGTTCTGTTTTAGGTGGAGCAACTTTATACTATTTTAATACCTATGGACTTGATTTAACTACTTTTTCTGATGCTTTAGATGAGTTTGGTATGGATACAGTAACATATGCCATTATAAAATTAGAATATTTTATAATGGCATTTTTCTCTGTTTTTATAGCTATGGTATTAAGTGTTTTAATACCATTAAAGATTTTAAAAAAACTAAAACCAACTGAGATGATAAATG
>JAYEOQ010000120.1:0-14296 GCA_034723215.1 Campylobacterota bacterium
CTATTGTTTCTAAGTCTGGTTTTAATGTTTTAGTTGCAAAATATATTATTAATAGTATTGCAAATATTGTAAAAAACAGTATAAACATCACTAAAATTAATCCTGAAGTTTTGATATCAGAGATATCTAAAACAATAGTAACTGCACCTAGAGTATCACCATATTTTACATTATGACAATCTAAACAGTTGATAGAACTAGTTTGTTCTGCATTATATGGTATCGTTACTCTTAATGATGTTGCAGAAAATGTTTCTGTTAATTTATATTCCATTTCGGATGATTTTAAAACTCTCTTATCTATATCATCTCTAGCAAGTTCATTATTTGAGGCTGTTCCATACTGTTGTATTACATTTTCACCTCTTATAACCCAAAGGCTTTTTATTTTTTTCATATTTGAAATAGAATTTAAGAAGATGCCTCTTTGTTCCATATTGTTGTTTATCATATGGGCAGTTAAACCATTTTTAACAACCTCCCCAATAGAGCTTGCATTAGTTAGTGCATTTTGTACACCGAAACTTCTAAAGTTATATGACTGTATTGCCATAAGTAGTAAACCAGCTAGTAGCATTATAACTACCAATTTAGATATTATCTTTTGTTTCATCTATAACCTTTTGTTAAATATATTTAAAAAAAATCTATTGTGTTTTCTTGATTTAATTCAAATTTTAATACTTGATTTCTTCCAGCATCCATAGCATTAGTTAAAGCTATCTCAGCATTCTTTACAACCTCATTTATATCTACAGAATCTTCTGGAAACATAGATACACCAACACATACAGTTTTTTTGAATTTATCCCCATTTGGAGTTATTAAATATGTTTGAGCTAATTTGTCTTTTAGTTTAGTAGCTATCTCTATAGTCCTAATCTCATTATCAACATTTATAAGTAGTACTAAAAACTCACCACCACCAAACCTAATTGCAATATCTGAGCTTCTTATTGTATCAGTTATAGTATCCGCATAAAGTTTTAGGAATTTATCTCCGAACTCATTTCCATGCTCATCATTTACTGCTCTAAATCTATCTATATTTATAATCAATACACCAACATTCATCTTTTCCCTTAATGCAAGTGGGATTAAAGCTTTCATCTCTTCTTGAAAAGAGAGTCTGTTTTTTAGTTTTGTTAGATGATCTATATGTGATCTATTTTGTAAATCTACTAAAACAAATTGGATATATAAAAGGTGAACCAACTCTTTAAAATAGCTGTTTAAACTAAGTTTTTCATACTCGTTTAAATTTGAACCATCTAAAACAATATTTATATCAGTATTTGAAGATACTTTATTTTTAAATTGATAGTTAAAATTAGAACTATTTCCATGTTGGTAAAGTATAGTTTCAATATTGTCTTCAAGTTGTGTGATTTTAAAATCTTTTAGGTTAAACTCATTATTTAATTCATAGGCAATCTTTTCATAAATAGAATTTTCACATAAATCATCTTCAATATTGTGTTTAAAATCATTTATTTTTGATAGTGTAGCAATGATCTCTCTCACTTCATCAATATGTACATCACTTACTAATGATTCAAGTTTATCAAATAGATTTTTATCTTTTGTTACCATTATGAAACCTTTTTTATTAACTTATAAGTAATTCAACCAGTTTTTTAGTGAATTTTTCTCATTTGTTAATGTTGTTTTATCACCATGTCCAGGATATATATCAAGATTCTTATCCCAAATCAAAACTTTGTTGATACTTTTAATCATATCTTCTGGATTTGAGTATGGAAAATCAACTCTACCAATTGAACCCTCAAATATAAAGTCACCACTAAATAGAGAATTATCAATCTCTATAGCACTACACCCTGGAGTGTGACCAGGAAAATGGTGAAATGTAAATTTAATACCATCTATATCAAAAGATTGATCACCTTCAACCTCTATATCAGCTTTACTTGATGGAGTACCTTGTGAAAAAGGGTCATCCTCTAGCATAAAACAATCATCTTTTGGACAATAAATAGGGATATTTAACTTCTCTTTAATCTCTTTATTTGACCAAACATGATCAAAATGCCCATGTGTATTTAAAATAGCTATAGGGTTTGTTGTATTTTCTAATACCCAAGAGGTAGCATCAACACCTGGATCTATTATCAAATCTTTACCATTGATTGTTACAATATAACAATTTGTTTGATATGGACCCATTGGTTGATGTTTAATCTCTATTTTCATTATTTAAACCAACTTTTCACTGTCTTAAACATACTATTAAATGTATCTTCATGAGGCTTTGATTCTATTCCAAAACTTTCTTGAAGTTTTTCTAATAACTCTTCTTGTTCACTATTTAAACTATCTGGATATTGGATACTTATTTGTGCAATAAAATCACCTTTTCCATAACCGTTTACACTTTTAACACCTTCACCTCTAAAAGTAAATTGTTGTTTATCCTTAGCACCCGCTGGGATTTTTAATTCTAATTCACCTGTTAAGCTTGGTAGTTTAATAGTGTCTCCTAAAGCAATTTGAGTAAAAAATAGTGGAACTTCAAGGTATATATTGTCATCATGTCTTACAAAGTTTTTATCATCATTTACATTTATAAGAATATATAAGTCTCCTCTTGAACCATTTGGTGCTATATTCCCTTTGTTGCTTACTCTGATTCTGTTTCCTGTGTTTACACCTTCTGGAATATCAACTTTAAAACTATCTTTTTTCTCTTTATATCCTGTACCTCTACAATCAGTACATTTTGAAGCAGCAGATTTACCAGCACCATTACATGTAGGACAAGTTTGGGCAAATGTCATAAAACCTTGTCTCATATGTACTTGACCCTGACCATTACAAGTTGAACAAGAACTTAGTTTACCACCTTTTGCACCTGTACCTTTACAAGATTTACAAGCATCTTTATAGCTGTATTTTATCTCTTTATTGCATCCAAAAATAGCTTCATTGAACTCTAGGTTTACTTGAATCTCTGTATCTAAATCGTAGTTGTAAGTTTTTCTTTCTCTTTGTTGTCGTCTTCCACCGTTGAACATCTCTTCAAACATCGAACTTAAATCATCAAATCCTCCACCTCTTGAGAATCCTCCACCTTGACCATGTCCTTCAAGTCCATCTTTACCATATCTGTCGTAGATGGCTCTTTTTTCATCATCATTTAATACTTGATAAGCCTCATTTACAACTTTAAAATTCTCTTCAGCCTCTGTATCATCTGGATTTTTATCCGGATGATATCTCATAGCCATTTTTCTATATGCTTTTTTTAAAGTACTTTTATCAGCACCTCTTTCAACTTCTAAAACCTCATAATAACAAAGATCAGTCAATTTAATACCCTTTTATTCAATTTCTATTTATATACTATTTTAACTAATTTTAGCTATAATGAATCTTATGAATAAAGGTTTAGAAAAGTTTTATGATTTAGTAGAATCATTTGAGATGTTACCAACTATTGGTAAAAAGTCAGCATTAAGATTGGCTTATTACATTGTAACTGAGAATAGTTATACAGGTATGAAACTTTCACATAGTATAGAAACTGCCATAAGAGATGTAAGAAAATGCCTTATATGTCACTCAATGAGTGAAAATGAGATGTGTGAGATATGTTTAGATGAGGATAGAGATAGTTCTAGCTTATGTATAGTTCAGAGTGCAAAAGATATTTTTATTTTGGAAAATTCTAAACAGTTTATTGGAAAATATTTTGTAATAGAATCTTTAGAAGAGGATATTTTAAAAGATTTAATAGCTCTTATTAAAAAAAACAATGTTTCAAATATATTATTTGCAGTAACTCCAAGTTTGGCAAATGATGCATTTATTTTATATATAGAGGATAGATTAAAACTATTTAATATTGTATTTACAAAAATTGCACAAGGTGTTCCTACTGGTGTAAGTTTGGAAAATGTAGATATTTTATCTCTATCTAAAGCTATAAATGGTCAGGTGAAAATTTAAAGTTGCAATTTTAATAAAAATATGGTATACTCTTCTAAATTAAAAAAAACTTAAGCTAATCCTAAACAATCAATCAAAAAGGCAATCTATATCTATGGAAGAAAATAATCAACCAGAACAATCTACTAAAACTACAGAAACTACTACTCAATCAGAGCAAACAAAACAACCAGCAAAAAAGCCAGTAAAAAAACCAGTGAAAAAAACACCAAATAATAACAATAAAAAAACAAGAACACATGTTCCTGTTAAAGGTTTTGCTATTGAACAATTAAGACAGAAAAATGCTTTGGAATTAATTGAAGTTGGAAAAGAATTAAATATTGAAAATCCTCAAGAGTTACAAAGACAAGAGATAATTTTTGCTATTTTAGAAGCACAAACAGTTCAAGGTGGATATGTACTTTTTACAGGTATTTTAGATATTAAAGATGCAGGTTTTGGATTTTTAAGATCAATTGATGGTAAGTTTAGTGATACATCTAGTGATAGTTATGTAAGCCAAACACAAATTAAAAGATTTGCACTTAGAAGTGGAGATATTGTTTCAGGACAGGTGCGACCACCATCTAAAGAGAGTGAAAAGTATTATGCTTTACTTAAAATTGAAGCTATAAACTATCTACCTATTAATAAGTCTAAAAATAGACCACTTTTTGATAACCTTACACCTCTGTACTCTACAGAAAAATTTAAATTTGAGTATGATAAAACTAAAATGACAGGTAGGGTAATAGATATGTTTGCTCCTATGGGTAAAGGTCAAAGGGGACTAATAGTTGCACAACCAAAATCTGGTAAAACTGAACTACTTAAAGAGTTAGCACATGGAATAAGTAAAAATCATCCAGAAGCTACACTTATGGTACTTTTAATTGACGAGAGACCAGAAGAGGTTACTGATATGCAAAGAAGTGTTGATGGTGAAGTTTATAGTTCAACATTTGACCTACCTGCACAAAATCATATTAAAGTTGCAGAGATGGTTATAAATAAGGCAAAAAGAGAGGTGGAGATGGGTAAAGATGTTGTTATTTTACTTGATTCTATCACTAGGCTTGCTCGTGCTTACAATACAGTAACTCCATCATCAGGAAAAGTACTTTCAGGTGGGGTTGATGCAAATGCACTACATAAACCAAAAAGATTTTTTGGAGCTGCTAGAAATATAGAAGAGGGTGGTAGTTTAACAATTATCGCTACAACTTTAGTAGAAACTGGTTCAAAAATGGATGAAGTGATTTTTGAAGAGTTTAAGGGTACAGGAAACTCTGAAGTTGTTCTTAGTAGAAAAGCAGCTGAAAGAAGAGTTTATCCCGCTGTTAATATTATTAAATCTGGTACAAGAAAAGAGGAACTTCTTTTACATCCAGAGGAGTTAAAGAAGATATGGATACTAAGAAATGCAATGGCAGATATGGATGAAGTTGAGTCGTTAAAGTTTTTATATAAAAAGATGAATGAGACAGACTCAAATGCAGAGTTTTTAATCTCAATGAATGGGTAATTAAGGATATAAAATATGAAATTTAATAACTTATCAAATGAAGAAAAATTAAAAATTCAAAAAATTGTTTTTAACTGTATGGAAACAATTGGTGGTAGAAACTATTTTTTAGGGATGATTGAATCTGTAAAAGAGGCAAAACAACATCCACTTTTAAATAAAACATCAAAATGTCACTTTCAAAATGGAACTATCCAATGGGGTAAAGAGATATATAAAGATAAAGTGGTTACATTAAAAAATATGCTTATAGCTAGCGATAAAGATAATATTTTAGATTGTGATGATGCAAAGATGAAAAAAAATATTATTAATGTAGTAAAAACTTTAGGAAAAATAGAGTTTACAATTAAAACAAAAGAGACAGAAGGTTTTGTATTTAAACCTTTTAATACAATAGATGAAAACACTGTAGAACTAGATCCACTATTTCAAATTATCTTTTTTGATAGCTTAAATAACACAAAAAGAATTTTAGACTATAAGTAAAAGTTACTTAGATGAAAGCTGGAGTTTTTGATAGTGGTATTGGTGGTTTAACTGTTGTTAAGTCATTACTAGAGCATAATATTTTTGAAGAGATAGTTTACTTTGGAGATACTGCTAGAGTACCTTATGGTGTAAAAGATAAAAATACAATTATTCGATACTCTTTAGAAGCTTTAGAGTTTTTTAAAAACTTTGATATTGATATACTTATAGTTGCTTGTAATAGTGTAAGTGCTTATGCTTTAGATGAGTTAAGATCAAATACAACTATACCAGTTGTAGGGGTAATAGAATCTGGTGTAAAAGCACTAGAGAATAAAATAGAAAAAAAAGATTCAAATATACTTGTAATAGGCACAACAGCCACAATAGATTCTAAAAAATATGAAACAGCTTTAAATAACTTATCATATAATAATATAAATTCGATAGCTACAGGACTTTTTGTACCAATAGTAGAAGAGGGTATATTTGATGGTGCAGTTCTTGATGCGACATTAAATCATTATTTCAAAGACTTAAACTCTATAGATTCAGTTATACTTGGATGTACACACTTTCCTCTTATTGAAAATAAGATATCTAAATATTTAAATGATGCTGTTACTATCCATAGTGGAGATGCAATAGTTGAGTTTTTAAAATATGAATATAGTTGTAATAAAAAATTTGAAAATACAAAAACAGTTTTCTTTGCCTCTGAAAATCCAGATGGGTTAAAAAATGTTGCAAAAAATTGGCTAAAAGGGTTAATATAATGGAAAATACAAATCAAATAGCAAGACAGGTTTTAGCACTAAAATATAGACCAAAAAGATTTGAAGATTTAATAGGTCAAGATACAATATCTACTACATTATCATTAGCTCTTGATACAAATAGACTTTCACATGCTTATTTATTAAGCGGTCTTAGAGGTAGTGGAAAAACTTCTACAGCTAGAATTATGGCAAAAGCTTTGGTTTGTCAAAACGGACCTACATCAAAACCTTGTGAAACTTGTGATGGGTGTAAAAGTGCAAATGAAAATAGACATTTAGATATTATTGAGATGGATGCAGCTTCAAATCGTGGTATTGATGATATTAAAGATTTAATTGAGCATACAAAATATAAACCTACAAGTGCAAAATACAAAGTGTTTATAATCGATGAAGTTCATATGCTTACTACACAAGCTTTTAATGCATTACTTAAAACACTTGAAGAGCCACCAGATTTCGTAAAGTTTATACTGGCTACCACTGATCCATTAAAATTACCAGCAACTATTCTTAGTCGTACACAACATTTTAGATTTAAAAGAATATCCGATAAAAATATTATACATCATCTAAGTCATATATTAAATATTGAAGATATAGGCTTTGAAACACCTGCTTTAGAGGTTTTGACTAGAAGTGGAAATGGTAGTTTAAGAGATACTTTAACTTTACTTGACCAAGCGATAATATTCTCTAAGGGGATAGTGTCAACTGTTGCTGTTACAGATATGTTAGGTATGATTGACCCTGTTTTTATGGATAATATCTTTGATGTAATTTTATCAAAAGGTGATATACGAGAAACTATAGAATCGCTTGAAAGTTATGAAGTTGGACAGGTTTTAGATGAGATAAGTATATATTTAAAACAAAAAATGCTTTTAAATGATCCAAAATTTGATCTATATATGTTTGATAGATTTTTTAGAATTATAGCTGATGGTAAACAGTTATTAAATATGAATAGTGATAGTGGATTTGTATTGATTTTAACACTATCAAAAATGGTTGAAGCTACAAATCTTAAAACTGTTGAAGAGGTTATAAATCAGGTTCAAAATATAAATGTTGTAGATGAAGTAAAAACTACACCAGTTGAAGCTGCATCTACTTTAGTTGCACAACAAGTAGAGCAAAAACAAGAGATAGAAACAGCTTCAGTAGTAGAATCACAAGTAACAGTAACTCCAATAGTTGAAAAAGAGGATGACTCTATTGTTATATTTAAAAAACTTATTGCAAATATTTATGAAAAAAGTTATGATTTAGGTGAGTGTTTTGAAAAAAGTTTCTCGTTTGCATCATATGAAAATAATATTTTAAAAATAAATAGTACAGCTACAGGTGAGTGTAAAGCAAAACTATATAAAAACTTTGCTCATATAAAAAACTTTATCGAAGAGGTATATGGTTCAGATACTGAATTAGAGTTTGAAAAGATTGAAAAAGAACCTGCCAAGGAGTTAGCCCGGGTAGTTCAGCCCTCAATAACTACACCTAATGTACCAGAAGATACACCAGCAAATGATAACAATACAGGCTCTATGATAGAAGATGTAGAGTTACATGAACAACCATCAAGCTGTGTAGCAAGTATGAGTGCTATGACAAATCCAAGTTTGGCTCAAAAAGAGATAAATATAGATGATGTATTAAACTCAAAAATGGTAAATACAGCAATGAAATTATTTCAATCACCAAATGCTCCAAGGGTTAATAGTAAGTTGTAGTTTCAAAAATAAAGCTTAATAACTAATATGATATAATTATAGATAAATCATACACGAAGGAAATTATATGGGTGCTTTGAGATTTGAAGATTTACCAAGATATACTTATGATGATTATTTGTTGTGGGAAGATAATTGGGAGTTGATTTATGGTATTGCTTATGCAATGGCTCCTGCACCTATGATAAAACATCAATCAATTAGTAACAAAATAGCTAGATATTTAGATGAAGCTTTGGAAGATTGTTCTGTTTGTCAAGCATTATTGCCTGTAGATTGGAAAATCTCTGATGAAACTATTGTTCAGCCAGATAATTCTGTAATATGTCATAATCCAACACATAAAAGTTATATATCAAAGGCACCTAAAATAATATTTGAGATATTATCAAAATCAACTGCAAAAAAAGATAAAGAGTTAAAATTTAATTTATATGAAACAGAGGGTGTTGAGTATTATATTATAGTAGACCCAGATGAAAGTATTGCAAAAGTTTATCATTTAAAAAATGGTAAATATATAAAAGTGGTTGATGCTTCGGATGAAACAGTTGAGTTTAAATTAAATAAATGTGATAAAAAAATAAAGTTTAATTTCAAAAAAATATGGTAAAACATAAAAAATAAAATAAAGATATAGGAAATAAAATGGCAATGTATATATTTGGACATAAGATACCTGATAGTGATTCTATCATTTCAGCAATAGCGATGAGTTATTTACAAAATAAATTAGGGGTAGAATCAATCCCAACAAGACAAGGTGATATAAATCCAGAAACAGCTTACATTTTAGAAAAGTTTGATTTAGAAGCTCCAGTTTTAAAAACATCTTATGCAGGTGAAGAGGTATATTTAACAGATTTTAGTGATATAGCACAAGCACCAGATGATATATCTGAAGCTACAATAGTTGGTATAGTAGACCACCATAAATTAGGTGATTTAACAACTTCAACACCATTAGAGTGTTGGATAAGACCAGTAGGGTGTACAAACACTATTGTAAAAGAGATGTTTGAGTATTACGATATAGAGATACCAAAAAATATTGCAGGTGCTATGATGTGTGCAATTTTAAGTGATACAGTGATATTCAAATCACCAACTTGTACAAAACTAGATACCAAAATCACAAAAGAGTTAGCTTCTATCTGTGAGATTGAAGATTTTAAGGCTATTGGTTTAGAGATGTTTAAAGTAAAATCAGCAGTTGAAGGTGTAGAGCCAAGAGAATTAGTGATGAGAGATTATAAAGAGTTCTCTATGAATGGAGCAAAAGTAGGAATAGGGCAACTAGAGGTTGTAGACTTATCTATTTTTGATGGTATCAAAGGTGATTTACAAGCTGATATTGAAAAACTAAAAGAGGAAAAAGGTTTAGATACTGTTCTTTTACTTTTAACAGATATTATTGCTATGGGTAGTGAGGTACTTGTATCTTCAAATAGTAGTGATAAAATCGAAAAAGCTTTTGATATTAAAATAGAAGATAGTAAGTTTTATTTAAAAGGTTGTTTAAGTAGAAAAAAACAGATTGTTCCATTTTTAGAACCAGCTTTTTCATAAGAATAAAATATGAGAATTGATAAATTTTTAAATGCTGTAAATATTACAAAAAGAAGAGCAGTAGCAGAAGATATGCTTGCTCATAAAGTTGTATGTATCAATGATGTGGTAGTTAAAAAAGCAAAAGAGGTAAAAGTGGGAGATGTGGTAAGTATAAATTATCTTGAATATACAGATAAGTTTAAAGTGCTTCAAGTTCCAACTACAAAATCAACACCAAAATCAAAACAAAGTGAATATGTAACAAAACTAGCATAAAAGGAAAAAATATGTTTAACAAAGCAAGATTAAGATTTGATGATATTTTTGAAAATAGAATTGAAGCAGATACTGTAAAAGAGTATTTAATAGACCTATATAATCGTGGTGAAACAGCAGATGAGATTGCAGCAGCAGCTACAGCAATGAGAGAACATATGATACCTTTGATTGTTGAACAATCTTTACAAGAGAAACTAATAGACAACTGTGGTACAGGTGGTGATAAAAGCAATAGCTTTAATATATCCACAACTGTATCTATTTTGTTAGCAGCTTGTGGATGTAGTGTTGCAAAACATGGAAATAGAAGTATCACAAGTAATAGTGGAAGTGCTGATATGCTTGAAGCGTTGGGTGTAAATCTTACAATGACAACATCAAAACAGATTGATATGTTAGAAAAAGTTGGATTTGTGTTTATGTTTGCTATAAATCACCACCCAGCTATGAAACATATCATGCCAATAAGAAAATCAATAGACCACAGAACAATTTTCAATATTTTAGGACCACTATCAAATCCAGCTTCAGTTCATAAACAACTAATAGGTGTATTTAGTAAAGAGTATGTACTTAAAATTGCTCAAGCTTTAACACAATTAAATACAAAAAGAGCTATGGTAGTTAGTTCTGCTGATGGTATGGATGAGATAAGTATCAGTGATGTTACACATTGTGCTTTTGTTGAAAGAGGGGATGTAAGAGAATTTATTTTAGACCCTAGGGAGTATGGATTTGATTTATCACCTAAAGAGGAGATAGAGGGTGGAGATGCTAAGTTTAATGCTACTATTACAAAAGGTATTTTAGATGGTAGTATAAGTGGAGCAAAAAAAGATATAGTTGTTTTAAATACAGCTGTTGCTTTACTTGTTGATGGGAAAGTACACTCAACAGAAGAGGGTATCGAGATGGCAAAAGATGTTATAAACAGTGGAGATGCACTTAAAAAACTTGAAGAGATTATTAAAGTATCAAATGAAGTTTAATCTAGGTCTTGAAGAGTTAAATAGTTTAATTGAATATTTAAACCAACAACTTGAAAAAAAAGATATTGTAGTTTTACTTCAAGGAGACTTAGCAAGTGGTAAAACAACTTTGGTGAAAAGTTATGTAAAAAGTGTTGGTATAGATGATGATGTTACAAGTCCAACATTTTCTTTACAATCTATTTATGGAGATAATATTTATCACTATGATGTTTATAATAAAACACTTGAAGAGTTTATCTCACTTGGACTTTTAGAGGAGTTTGAGAAGTCTGGTGTACATTTTGTAGAGTGGGGTGATGATAAACTGGAAAAAATATTAGAAGAGTACGGTTTTGAAGTTTTAAAAATATCTATAGAAAAAAATGAAAATAAGAGAGAATATACAATTGGATCATAAAATAGAAGTAAAAAGTATAGCAAAGAAGATAAAAAAAACACAAATATTACATGATATAAGTTTATCTATTCAAAGTGGTGAAACAGTTGGTTTACTTGGTCCAAATGGTGCTGGTAAAACGACAAGCTTTTATATTATTTGTGGTTTGATAAAACCAACAACTGGTGAGATATACTTTGATGATCACGATATCACACATCTACCTTTACATAAAAGAGCATTAAGGGGAATAGGGTATTTACCACAAGAATCATCTATTTTTAAAGATTTAACAGTAGAAGAAAATCTTATGTTAGCAGCAGAAGTTGCTATTGATGATGAAAAACAAAGATGGGAAAAAGTTGAAGAGTTACTTGAGGTTTTTAATATTGAACCTATTAGACATAGAAAAGGTATCAGTTTAAGTGGAGGGGAGAGACGAAGAACTGAAATAGCAAGAGCATTAGTTGCAAATCCAAAGTTTTTACTTCTTGATGAACCATTTGCAGGGGTTGATCCTATTGCTGTTAAAGATATACAAAGTATTATAAAACAGTTGTCAAAAAGAGGAATAGGGGTACTTATAACTGATCATAATGTAAGGGAAACTTTACAAATATGTGATAGGGCATATGTTATGAAAGCTGGTTCTGTATTAGCTAGTGGAACAGCTAACGAGATAAAAGATAATAAGATAGTCAGAGAACACTATCTTGGAGAAGATTTTACTTTCTAGTTATTTTAAAGAAGATAACTTATTAGTTATCTTTACTTCTCTAAAAAAACTTCAATTTGGGAACTTATCTCTTCAATCGATTTTCTAGCATCTATAATTAAAAATTCAATTTTCTTTTCACTCATATCATTTATCATTTTTATAGCCTCTACCATTCTTGATTGAATATCTAAAAGGTATTGACTACCTCTTTTTTCTATACTATCTTGCTCTTTAGAAGAGAGTCTTTTTTCTAACTCCTCTTTTGTAAGTTCAAGGATAATAATCTTATCAGGAAATGAACCATTTAGTGCCATTATATTTAGAGATATAGCAATCTCTAAAGGTGCAGACTTTGCATAAGCGATACCACTTAAAAATCCTCTATCACTTATAACAATGTTCTCTTTGTTTTGTTTAACAACCTCATAGCTATGTTCTGCTCTATCTGCTAGAAATAGAAACATCTCAGCTACTTTAGACTTAGCTTCACCGTTTAGTACCATCTCTCTTATTTTTACACCTAGGTCTGTTCCACCTGGTTCTTTTGTAAATATAGCATCTGGATGATTCTTTTTTAAAATATCTAGTTGAGTTGATTTACCTGCTGTATCTATACCTTCAATTATTATATACATTATTTTATATCCTCTTTTTGAATTATTTTGTTAATCTCTTTGATTGTTTTTTTTGGAACCAGATGTGTAAAGTCACCATCAAACTTAATAAGTTCTCTTACAATTGATGAACTTACAAAAGCATTTTTAAGCTTTGGCATTAAAAAAACTGTATCAATATTTTTATCTAATGAACTATTTGCATATGACATTTGAAGTTCATATTCAAAGTCTGTGGTAGTTCTTAAACCTCTTATAATGTTATACACATTTTCATCTTTTGCAAACTCTACTAAAAGGTTGTTAAAAGGTTTTATTTCTACACCATTTAGGCTATTTGTAGCTTTATGTATAAGTTTTATCCTACTATTTATATTAAACATAGGTTTTTTAGCGTTAGAATTAGCAACTGCAATTATAACTTTATCGTAAACTTTTAAAGCCCTTTTTAGTATATCCATATGTCCATTAGTTATTGGATCAAATGTACCACTATATATTGCACTTTTTTTTGTAGTATTTATCAACTATCCTCTCCCCATCTTTTAAATAAATTATGTTCTATGCTTAACAAATCAAACCATTTTCCAATAATAAAGTTTTCCATATCATTAAGAGACTGCTGTTTACTATAATAACCAATAACAGGAGGAGCGATACTAACACCCAATGATGCTAGTTTTGTCATATTTTCTAATTGTATAGCGTTATATGGCATCTCCCGTGGTGATATTACAATATTCCGTCTCTCTTTTAACATTACACTAAAAACTCTACTAATAAGTGTATCTGATATTCCAGAGCTACACTTCGCTAAAGTATTCATACTGCAAGGTACTATTATTAATCCATCTGTTTTAAATGAACCAGAAGATACACACGCAGCTAGGTTTTTATCATCTAAATATTTAATATTTGGTAATTTTTTAAATTTTTTATCTATCTCATGTTTTAAAGTTTTTTTTGCACTTTTGGTAATAATTGCAAAAACCTCTATATCATTAGGGATAAGAGTTAAAAGTTTAAATCCTAGTTGAACGCCAGATGCACCAGTGATACCAACAACAATTCTTTTTTTATATACAGAAGAATCTTTCAAAATATTTTACCCTTTTTATTTAATAGAATTAGATTTTATCCAAAAACCACTTTGCAACAAATTTCTATCTATAATTAATCAATTCTTAATATTAGTTTAAGGAGGAATAGTGTAACATACTGTATAAGTTTTAAGATAAAAACAATAAATATTGTATTATTATTACATTTTAATTATACATAATATATAAGGATAAAATCATGGATAA
>JAYEOQ010000121.1:0-2966 GCA_034723215.1 Campylobacterota bacterium
TGATTTTGCCATTCTATTTTTAGCTTCATCTGTTATTTTTTTACCAAATTTAATTTGTTCTAAAATATCTGTTAACTCTTCCTCTTCTAAATCAAATCCACCCTTACTAGCTTCAGCAGTTTGAAAAAGTTTTTTAATCTCCATATATGTACTAACCATAGTAGCTTCTGGAACCATACTTATAATATCAACTTTTGTTAAATTTAAAATATCTGCTAAAAGTTTTTTATGGTTTTCTAATAATGTATCATTAAATAATGGAAGTTTATATTCTAATCTTTTTAATTCTATTTCAAATCCATCATCACTATTTAGTGCTGTTTCCATCGCTTTAACAATTTCTGAAATTAATTTACTTGTCGGTCCTAAATTGATTAAACTCTCTTTAGTAATTTTCTTTTTAAATGCACAAGATAGTTCAAAAACAAGCTCTTCAATATCTGAGATACCCTCATCTAAATCTTTAGAAGAAAATTTTAACCAATCTTTTTTTGCTTTTTCAAGTGATTTAAATGATTCAATAATCTTTTCTGCTCTTTTATCTAGCTTTTTATTTTTCTTTTTATCTTCTTTCTCTTCATCTTCTGATACAGCATCTAACTCTTCATCGATACTACCCTCTTTTTCATCTGAAGATTCATCATCATCAAAATTTTTAAAAAGCTCTTTTACTTTTCTCTCTCTATTTACTAATGGTTCTTTATATTCTAAAATAAAATCAATAAGGTATGGAACAGAACAGATAGCATCTAAAATTGTATCTTCACCTTTTTCCATAGATTGACTGATCTCTATCTCTTCCTCTTTTGTAAGTAAAGGAACTTTACCCATCTCCCTTAAATACATTCTAACAGGTGAATCACTTTTACTCCACTCTAATAACTCTTTGTTTTTAAGTAGATCAAACTCTTCTCCATTTTCTGACTCTTGTCTTTTAATTCTAGCATCTTCTTTTTTTTGATATGCAATATCATTCATTCTTTTTGCTTGTGCTTTAGAACTAATCAGTGATACATTAAAAAGTTGTGCTTGAGCTAATATTTTTTTTACAACAGCAGCAGTTGGTGCTTTTGGGAAGTTTTTAATAAGCATCTCATATGTTAAAGTACTATTTTTATGCTCTTTAACTGTTTTTTCAATTATTTTATTTATATCTTTTGCTTTTGGTGCCATATACATCTAGCCCTTTATGGTTAATTTTAAGGTGTATATTATACCCAAATGATATAAGATATTAATTAACTTGTAAAATTTTTATGGTAATAAATTTTATATTTGGTATAAATTAGATAAAATGCGACCATAAAATGAAATTTATTTAGAACCAAGGAAATAAAAAATATGGATAAAATTACAGGAAAAGTATGGACTTTTGGAGATAATATCGATACAGATATTATTATTGCAGCAAGATATTTAAATAGTAGTGACCCTGAGCATTTAGCAAAATATGTTATGGAAGATTCTGTTATTCCTGATTTTGCATCAAAAGTAGAGGTTGGTGATATTATTGTTGCTGGTGAAAACTTTGGTTGTGGAAGCAGTAGAGAACATGCACCTATTGCTCTAAAAGCTGCTGGAGTTAGTGCCATTATTGCTCCAACATTTGCAAGAATATTTTATAGGAATGCTTTTAATATGGGATTACCGATTTTTGAACTTCCTGAAGCTTCTGAGATTAAAGCAACTGATAATGTAACAGTTGATTTAGATGCAGGTGAAATTATTAACAATACAACTTCTAAAACTTATAAATTTACTCCAATTCCACCATTTATGCAAGAGTTAATCGCTACAGGCGGTTTAATGGAATTTGCAAAAAAAGAGGCATTAGAATCAAAGGAAAACAGATAATGAAAAATTATAATATTTCACTTATTAAAGGTGATGGGATTGGTGTTGAGATTGTTGATGAAGCTGTTAAAGTTTTAGATGCAGTTGGTAAAAAATTTGATATAAACTTTGAGTATAAAGAGTATTTAATGGGTGGTTGTGCAATTGATGCAACAGGAAACCCACTTCCTGATGAAACAGTAACAGGTGTATTAGCTTCTGATGCTTGTTTATTTGGTGCAATTGGTGGTCCAAAATGGGATAATCAACCAAGAGAGTTAAGACCAGAATCTGGACTATTAAGATTTAGAAAAGAGATGGGTGTATTTGCAAATCTTAGACCAGCTGTAGTATATGATGAGTTAGTTGATGCTTCTTCACTTAAACCAGAAGTTATCAAAGGTGTTGATATTATGGTTGTAAGAGAACTTATTGGTGGAATTTACTTTGGAGAGCCTAAAGGTAAAACTGAAACTAAAGGTTGGAATACTATGGTTTATACAGTTGAAGAGATTGAAAGAATTGCTCATGTTGCTTTTAAACTAGCAATGAAAAGAGATAAAAGAGTTTGTTCAATTGATAAAGCAAATGTACTTGATGTATCTCAACTTTGGAGAGAAACTGTAGAGAAAATAGCTAAGCAGTATCCAGAAGTTGAATTATCTCATATGTATGTTGATAACTGTGCTATGCAACTTATCGCAAATCCAAGACAATTTGATGTTATCTTAACTGGAAATATTTTTGGTGATATTTTATCAGATGAAGCTTCTATGTTAAGTGGAAGTATTGGACTTTTACCATCAGCATCAACTGGACTTAAAACAGCAGTTTATGAACCGATTCACGGATCAGCTCCTGATATTGCAGGACAAAATAAAGCTAATCCAATAGCTACTATTTCAAGTGCTTCTATGATGCTTAGATATTCTCTTGATGAGATTGAAGCTGCTGATGCTATAGATGCTGCTATTAAAAAAGCTATGGCAGAAGGTTATAGAACTGGAGATTTAGCTGCTTTTGATTGTAAAGAGCTTGTAAATACTCAACAAATGGGTGATATAATCGCTTCAAATATATAATAAATATATAAATAAAAAGAAAGATAGTATTAACTATCTTTCTTTTGTATA
>JAYEOQ010000122.1:0-2917 GCA_034723215.1 Campylobacterota bacterium
TAACTGTATTATTTGTAGAAGATGATAAGGCGATTAAAAGTACATTTTCAAAAGAATTATCCAATAAGGTTTCAGAGTTAATTATATCAGATAATGCAGATGATGGATATAGTAAATATGATGAGTTTAAACCAGACATAATTTTGATAGATATTACTATGCCAAAAGTTTCAAGTTTAGAGTTAGCTAAGAAAATAAGAACTATCGATGATTAAGTTGCTATATTTATAGCAATAGAGCATAATGATAAAGAGTTTATATCTCAGACTCTTTATTTAGATATTTGTGGATATTTAGTTAAACCAATTGATAAAAATGAACTTTTTGCTACATTGATTAATAGAGCTAAACTAATTGAAAGTACAAAAGAAAATATAAGACAAACTAAAATGCTACAGTCAATTATAAATGCTGATTCTCATATGTTAGCTATAACGGATCTTGATTCAATATCATTTGGAAATAAAACATTTATGAAATTTATGAATATTGAAGATATTTCACAATTTAATAATAAATATGAATCATTTGCAGATATATTTTTAGAACAAAAAAATCATATCCATAAAGGTTTAATAGAAGATGGTGATAATTTAATGGAGCTTATGTTAAAAACACGAGCAACGAAAAGAAATGTTATGATATTTGATTTTAATAAATTTACCCCTAAGGCATTTCATTTTAATCTTACACCTATAGATAGAGTTGATGGTAAAGATATATATCTTGCTACATTTATTGATATATCTTTGATGACTTTAGAAAAAGTTGAGATGAGATCAAAAGTTTATTATGATAATTTAACAGGAATTTACAATAGAAATAAAATAGATGAAGTGTTTAAAGAATCTGTTTCAAGAGCAAAGAGGTATGATGAAACTTTTAGTATGATACTTATAGATATAGATCATTTTAAAAGCTTCAATGATACTTATGGTCATTTAATTGGTGATGAAGTTTTAATATCCCTATCTCAAACAATCGATAAAGTTACAAGAGAGACAGATACTTTTGCAAGATGGGGTGGGGAAGAGTTTGTTATGATTTTGCCAAATACTATACAAGAAAACGCAGCAATAGTAGCAGAAAATTTAAGATATAATGTTGAAAAAATTATACATAAAACAGCAGGTAGTGTAACTGCAAGTTTTGGTGTGACTCAATATGTAAAAGATGATACTGAAAAAAGTATGTATGAAAAGTGTGATAAAGCACTTTACAAAGCAAAAGAAAATGGAAGAAATAGAGTAGAAATATGCTAAACTTTACTTTTAAGTTACTTTTAGATACAATCGCATTAATATAGGAAATCAAGGAAACAACTTTAATGAAAGTTTTATGTTTTTATGATTGCCTATCAAAATATACAAAAAGGTAATCATAAATATGAAATTTACAGATTTTAACTTAAAATCAGAGCTTAACAAAGCAATTGAATCAGCAGGATTCGTAGAACCAAGTCCAGTACAAAGAGATTCTATTCCAGAAGTACTAAAAGGTAAAGATATAGTTGCGCAAGCACAAACAGGTACAGGTAAAACTGCAGCATTTGGACTTCCAGTTCTTAACATGATGAAATGTGATGGTAGTGTAGAGATGGTAGTTGTTGTACCAACTAGAGAACTTGCAATGCAAGTAAGTGATGAGCTATTTAAATTTGGTAAGTTTTTAGGTATAAAAACTGCTACAGTTTACGGTGGTACATCATATTCAAGACAAATTAAACATGTAGAAAATGCTTCTATTATTGTAGCTACTCCGGGTAGATTTTTAGATCTACTTTCTAAAAAGCAAATCAATATTGATCCAAAATTTGTTGTACTAGATGAAGCGGATGAGATGATGGATATGGGATTTTTAGATGATATTAAAGAGATTTTTAATTATCTAAAAAATAGAGAGCAAACTTTAATGTTCTCAGCTACTATGCCAACTCCAATTAAAAAACTAGCAGAGAGAGTTCTTAATGAACCTTCATTTATCACTGTTACAAAACAAGAGATGACAAATGCAAAAATTGAGCAATCTTTTTATGTAGTTGAAGAGTATGAAAGAGATGATGCTTTAATCAGACTTTTTGATTATAAAGATCCAGATAAAGCTATCGTATTTTGTAAGATGAAAAGAGATGTTGATAGATTAGCAACATATCTTGTTGCTCAAGGTTATGCAGCAAAAGGTCTTCATGGTGATATGGAGCAAAGACAAAGAGAAGAGGTAATCAAATCATTTAAATCTGATACTTTAGAAGTTCTAGTTGCAACTGATGTTGCTGCAAGGGGACTTGATGTAAAGGGTGTTTCTCATGTATTTAATTATCAACTTCCATTTGATTCTGAGAGTTATGTTCACAGAATCGGTAGAACTGGTCGTGGTGGTCAAGAGGGTAAAGCTGTATCTATTGTAACACCAGCAGAGTTTAGAAGCTTACATAAAATACAAAAAGATGTTGGTGCAAATATCGAAAGTAAATTAGTACCAAATAAAGATGCGGTTAAAGATAAAGCTATCAATACACTAAAAGATTCTATATCAGCACAAGAGGTTGATGAGTCAGTATATGATATCATTGAACAATTAAAAGAGGATTTTGATCTATCAACAATCACTTATAAGTTAGCTACAATTCTTATGAATCAAAATAAAGTAAAAGGGAAAGATTTTATAGGTAAATCTATGAAAGATATTGAATTTTTACTAAAAAGAGCAAAAGAGGGTGGAGGACCAAGAGGTGGTCGAGGTGGAAACCGAAATAGAAACAGAAACAGATCAGGTGGTTCAAGAGATAGAAACAGATCTGGTGGAAACAGAGATAGAAACAGAAGTGGTGGAAACAGAGATAGAAATAGATCTGGTGGAAATAGAGATAGAAATAGGGGATAATATTTAAAATGACTTTACAAAAAAAAGCGACGTT
>JAYEOQ010000123.1:0-2912 GCA_034723215.1 Campylobacterota bacterium
CGATAACTGGCTTATTTTGTTCAAATGTTGATGATAAATATAAATATCCTCCGGCAAATATCATAACTACTACTATTAAATTAAATATTAAAACTAATGGATTTTTTTTCTTCTTATATGTCAAGTTTTTTCCTCAAATATGTTTACATGCATACTTATTTTAACATAATTATCATTTAGTTCTTATATAATGTAATTGTTTATAACCATCTTTCCTTTTTTTATAACTACTAAGTGTAAATCTATTTTGAATATCCAATATATCAATAGCTAAACAATCTGAACCATCTCGACCTATTCTCCCTAAATATTGAACTAACCTACCATAATATGATATTGGTGTAGCAAAAATTACTGTATTTAGATGTGGAAAATCTATCCCCTCACCAAAATATGATGTAGTAGCAAGTACTAATGAAGCTGTTGATACTTTTTTCATATTTTCTATTTGCTCTTTTTTCTTTAAACTTCCATGAATAGCTACAAATTCAATGCCAAGTGACTTTAAAATTAACTCTAAATTTTCAATATGCTCTATTCTATCTGTTAATAACAATACTTTTCTATTTTTATATTTAACTATCTGTTGAATAATTAAATCATTTCTTTTATCATTGTTAATTAATTCTGTTAAAAGATCAGCAAAATTATCAACTTCACTTTGAAAATCTGATTCTATAATCATAACTTTATTTGTAGACTTTTTTTTACTTTTCACCTCATAGGCAATACCACCTAACTGCTGATATATCAAAGGTTGCATACCATCTTTTCTATTTGGTGTAGCACTAAGTCCTAATATAAATTTTCCTTGAAAACTTTTAATTATTTTTTCAAAAGTAAGAGCTGGTATATGATGACACTCATCAACTATTACAAAACTGTAGTTTTTTATAATATCGATATTATTTTTCAAACTCTGCATAGTAGCTACATCTAATATATTGTTCAAACAATTTTTACTTTTTCCCAAATAACCTATATCTTTTTTTTTATATCCAAAATAGTTCACAAATCTATCAATCCACTGATCTAAAAGCATATTTTTATTTACTATTACTAAAGTATTGGCTGATCGTAACTCTATTATCTTTGCGCCAATTAAAGTTTTTCCAAAACCAGGTGGTGCAATACATAAAGAAAAATCTTTTTTAAGAATTTTATCTATACAATATTGTTGCTGATCTCTTAGATTAAATAATATTTTAGGAAACTTCTCTTTTTTATAAAATCTTTTATCTACATAACTTATATCTAAATTATTAAGTTTAAAAAGTTCTATAACATTTCTCATTAAACCTCTTGGTAAGATTAGTTGAGTATCAGTTTGTTCATAACTTTTAATAACTCTTGGTATATTATAAAGTGGTTTTCGCAAATTTTCTAATATTTTAACTTGCGGATTATCAAATTGAGCTAATAATTTTAGCTCATCTTGTAGATTTTTAGAGAGGTGCAAAGAGTCAATATATATTGCGTCACCTAGTGTTATATAGCTTTTTATACTACTTTGTTTTTCAATCTCTAATTGCTCTATTTGAGATTGTATAAAATCTCTTTGGGCATAAAGCTCTTCTAGTTTAAAATCTAAACTTTCCATTAATTTTATTTTTCAATTTGCTCTTTTGGTGTATGACTTATAATATTATATTTACTAGTTAATGTTGAATTTTTCTTTTTACTTTTACCTTCAAATGTACCATTGTGTTCAATTATCATATCTTCATATTGTAATTTTCCTATAACTTTTCCTGAACTTAAAATATTTATATCTTTAACATCAAATACACCATCAGCTAAACCATTTACCGACAATGTTTTTGTTCTAATCTCACCTAATACTTCACCACTCTTTCCAATAACAACACTTGTTGCAGCTACTATTACACCCTCAAATTTACCATCGATAAATACTGAGCCTTCTGTATCAATACCACCTTTAATTACTGTACCATTACTTATTACTGTTGTGCCATTACCAAGTTTTGATTTTTTATTAGTTTTACTAAAGATTCCCACTCTACTCTCCTTTGTTTTTCAAATAAGCTATTATAGTTTTGCATACTCCAACCTATATAATGATTTGGATTAAGTACCTTACTTGCATACCGTACCTCATAATGTAGATGAGGACCATTGCTTCGTCCACTATTTCCACTTAGTGCAATTAGGTCACCTTTTTTAACTACATCACCAACTTTTACTTTTACTTTTCGTAAGTGAGCATATACAGTTTCAAAACCAAAATTATGTGATATTATTATCAATCGTCCAAATGCACCATCATTCTTTTTTTGTGCATATCTAACAACGCCATCAGCTGTCGTAAAAACATCTGTAGCTCTTTTTGCTTTTAAATCTAAACCTTTATGGTATTTTCTTTTTTGTGTAATAGGATGCTTCCTCCACCCAAATCTAGATGTTGTCTTACACTCATTTAAAGGACACCCACTAGGGATTGTTTGCAGCATATAAATTTTTTGTGCTGAAGTAAGCTTTGCTAATGTTGCTCTTTGTATTAGTGTTGTTGTGTCATCTTTATCTATACCTATTATAGTTTCTATCTCTTCAAGTTGTTCACCCAACTCTTTTATCGATTGTACTTTTAATTTCATTTGCTCTGTATAGATAATATTCTGTTCTGTTAATGCTTTACTCTTTACTGATAATTTATCTACACTGCTACTTAGGCTAGATATAAGAAAAAAACCAACCACCACAACAATTAGTGTTATCAAAATAACCCAAAAAATGATTTTTTTTATAATCTTATTTACTTTATATGATTTTGAACCATATATATCTGAAATAGTAATAATCAATCTATTTTTAATAACTTACCCCTTACTGTAGAGTTCCAAAAAATTCTCCACCACTAAAAATGATCCAAACACCAAATAATCGTTATCATC
>JAYEOQ010000124.1:0-41888 GCA_034723215.1 Campylobacterota bacterium
AAAAATTTAGATTTTGTTGATTGTATTTTATGTGCAAAATCAAAAAAAAATTTACAGTAAAAACATTTGATAAAAAACTAAATAAATGTATAGAGAATATCTATCTATCACTTAGATAGCAATCGCAATAAATCGTAGAAATCAAACAAGGAAACCCTTACAATCAAACTAAAGTAAAATGACAAACTCAAACAAGAATGTTTTAGGTATTACCGGATTTAGTGATGATAAGTATGGTTTTATAGATGAACCTATATATAAAGATTCGCTTTTAATGTTATATATCATTTAAACAAATATTAAATATCTTTTAGATAAAATCGCAAACAAATTAAAACAAGGAAACAAAATGTTACAAGGTATACTTAGAGATAGTATCGTAAAACAATCGACAAAACAACTAAAACGAGATGGTTATCTAATTGCTAACATTTATGGAAAAGGGTGCGAAAATGTAAACGCAGCTTTTAAATTAAATGACTATATTAGATTTTTAAAAGCAAAAGAAGATGTTGCTTTTGATGTAGAAATTGCTGGAACTACTTATAAAGTAGTTGTACAAGAGTACCAAAGACATCCAGTAACTTCAACTTTAATACATGTTGATTTAATGGTTGCACAACCAGGTGTAAGAGCTACATATAATGTACCAGTTACAACAGAAGGTACACCAGTAGGTCTTAAAAACAAAAGTTTATTAGCATTCCATAGAAAAAGAGTTCCAGTAAAATGTACACTTGAAAACTTACCAAAAGCTTTCCATTTTAATGTAACTGATTTAGATTCAGGTGATAACTTCTTAGTTAGAGATCTTAAATTAGCAGAGGGTGTTGAGTGTTACTTAGACCCTAGAGTACCAATTGTTGGTATGATTAAATCTAAATAGTAAAAAAGTTTACTATATGTATCTAGTTGCTGGGCTTGGTAATCCAGGTGATAAATATTCAAAGACTAGACACAATATAGGTTTTTTAGTTATCGATGAGATAACTAAAAACCTACAAACTACAAATATAAACAATCAAAACTTTCAAGCTATTGTTAAAAAAGCATCACAAAATATCTATGCTAAACCTCAAACTTTTATGAACCTATCTGGTGAATCAATTTTAAGTATCGTAGAGTATTATAATATTCCCAATGAAAATATTATAATAGTACACGATGATATTGATTTACCCTTTGGTACTGTAAAATTTAAAACGGGCGGCGGACACGGCGGACATAATGGATTAAGATCTATTGATTCTCATATAGGAAAAGATTACATCCGTGTAAGGTTTGGCGTTGGTAAACCCGAAGATAAAAAGAATGTTGCAGATTTTGTTTTAAGCAACTTCTCTTTAGTCGAATTTGAGCAAATTCAAGATATAATTGAACACTGTATAAAAGCTATAGAGGCGTTACAAAAGTTATCTCTAGAGGAAGTTAAATCAACTTATACAATTAAGGCTTAATAATGAGTATTTTAACAAAATATATTTTATCTAAATATTTAAAATATTTTTTTATTATTCTTCTATCATTGGAGCTATTTTTTATAGGGATAGATTTTTTACAAAATTTAAACAAACTACCTAGTTCTGCAAATCTTCAACTTCTATATCTATTATATAATGGCTTTTTCACTTTAACAATAACACTACCACTTTCATTAGTATTTGCATGGATTGTAACACTTACTATTTTTATAAAAAATAATGAACTAGTTAGTTTTTATGCTTTAGGTATCTCGCAAAAAACAATTTTAAAACCTGTTATAAATATCTCTTTAGTTTTAACTGTTGTGCTAATTGGACTACAAACTACACCTTTAGCATACTCATATGAGCAAAAGAAAAAGATTTTAAATAATCAATATTTTGTAAATGAACAATCTAATATATTTTTAAAATATAATGAATATTTTATATATTTTAAGAAACTATATCCTTTGGAAAAGAAAGCTGTCGATATACATATATTTAAAACAAAAAACAATGATATAGTTGAGAGTATTGTTGGTAAAAAAGCTTATTATCAAAATAACAGATGGTATGTAATAGACACAAAAATTATTACTAAACCTGAAGTTATGGATTGGGACAATAGTAAAATAAAGATAACTTATGAAAAATTTCTTTACACATTAGAGGGGTTTGAACCAAAAATTATAAATAATGTATATAAAGCAAATGTACAATTTTCAATTTTTGATGCAATTAAAACAATAATTCTTTTAGATGATCAAAATTTTAATACAAATAAAATCAGAGCAATACTATATGCACAAACACTTATGCCATTTTTTATTATTCCACTACTTCTTATAATATTTATTTTTAGTGGTACAAGTAGTAGATTTTTCAATATTGCAAAATTTATCTCTGTTGCTGTATTTTTTACACTTTTAATCTGGGGTATTATGTTTCTACTGCAAAAACTTGCATTAGGGAGTGTAGTTTTAGCTGAAATTGCTATAATAGTACCACTAGTTGTATTATTTATTATAACTAATTATCTTTATAAAAAAAGGATAAATTAATGGAACATAAAATAAAAGCTTATGGGATATGTTTGTACAAAGAGGATAATTCACAGATAAAAGTTTTACTTTGCAAATCAGTTAAAAGTCAACAAAAATGGGGATTTTTAAAGGGTGTTAAAGAGGAACTTGAATCTAAAGAACAAACTGCAATACGCGAATTTTTTGAAGAGTGTGGTATAAAAGTTGAATACAAACATTTAGAGAACTATTTTGAGCAGATAAATGATCAAAAAGATATAGGTATTTTTCTTGTTAACTATAAATATATTAAAAAAATTGACCATCTTTTTATAAATGAAAAGCTTCTTGACCATTTTTTATGTTGGGAGAATAGCCAAGTTAAATTTTTTGATATTCAAGAACTTCCAGATATTAAAAAAAAGCAAAAAGATATTGTCCAAGATATTATTCAACACTTTATGGAAAAAACTAATTTATAACCGCCCAATAAAGTAACAATACAGATATAACAACTAAATTATTTAAAGAAGATAAACAGTAAATTTCAGTATAATCTACCTATGAAAAGATTAACAGTAGCGGCTTGTTTAGTTTGTACTTCATTATACTCATCTGAGATAAAACCATCTCAGATTGATATATCAAAAAAGGGGATAGCTCTTGGTACTTTTAAAACTCTAAAAAAAGCTAAAAAAGTTGCTAGAGGTTACTTTAAGTATGATATTTATATAAAACAAACAACCACAACAAAAAGACCATATTTTGTTATATATGCTGTAAATATTAACAAAATTGAACAATACCCTGTTCTTAAAAATATAAAAAAAACAGCACCATCTGCTTATATTACATCTGATTCAAGAATTAAAAAGCTACACAATACAAAAAAAATACAAAAAAATAAAACAATTAATAAAATTAATATAAGTAAAGATACTATAGTAGAAACAAAAACTATAGCTAAAACAAGAACTAACACTTTACCATTGTTAAAAAATAGTTTTATTGATATATCAAAAAAAAGTATTGCAATTGGTACATTTAGAACTATAAAAAAAGCAAAATTAGTTGCTCTGAAATATAAAAATTATGATACCTATATAAAACAAACAACTACAACAAAAAAACCGTATTTTGTTATATATATTGTTAATATCAAAAAATCTGAACAATATTTAGTTCTTAAAGATATTAAAAAAACTGTACCTTCTGCTTATATTACATCTGATTCAAGAACTAAACAGTTATCCAAAACAAATGATGCAAACCCCACTACATATACAAAAAAAGTTGATATAAAAGAGTATATTAAAGAGAAAAAACTAGACTTTATTGACCCATACAGAGATGCTCTAACAATAACATATACGCAGGATTTAAATAAAGCTAGAAGTATAGCAAAAGAATTAAATGATTTTACCATTTATATAAGAACAATTAAACTTATAAACGAAAATGGATTTATGATTTATGCTGTGAACATTCCAAAAAAATCATATCAATCTACTTTAAATAAAATTCAAAAAAGCTTTCCAGATACATTTAAAAGTTCAAAATATTCTATACATAATATTAGTAAAAATTTAAATAAAAATGGTTCATTTTTATTTTTTAATAAAGATGAATCTGAACAAGGTTTAATTAGTAATAAATTTATTTATAAAAAACCACAAAAAAAAGAAACTGCCAATCTTAAATATAAAAAAGCAAAACAACTTTTTATTAAAAAAGAGTACTCAAAATCAATTGAAATATTAGAGGAGCTATACGATAACAATAAGAAAAATTTTGGTATTAATTTTTATTTAGCTAGGGCTTATTACGAAACTAAAGAATATAAAAATGCAAGTAGTTTATTTAATAAGATTGATACTAAAGAGAACAAAAACTTACATGTAAAACTAGAACTATCACAAACTTACTTTATGTTAAAAGATTATATTAATGCAAAAAATAAATTTAATGAAGTGCTAGAAAATAATATACCAAAACATATACAAAATAAAATATTAAATAGGATAAAATATATAAATTGTTTAGTTTAAATTATTTAAAAATCTAAAGTTAACTTTACACTTACTGGTTTTTTAAAAAATAACTTTCACATCCTTTAGCAATACCTTTTGCTATAAGTTTTTGATATTTTTTTGTATTTATTCGTCTTGATTCTTTAGGGTGAGATATATAACCAACTTCTATTAAAATTGATGGCATTTGAGCCCCTACAAGTACCCAAAATGGACCCTCTCTTACTCCACCATCTTTTATATTATTTTTACCATATTTTCCTCTTAATGAAAATAACATATTTTTTTGTATATCTATTGCCATCTTATTTGATGCTGTAATTTTCCCTCTATTTAAAATAGTCAATAATGAATTTTTACTACTCCAACCCATAGATCGCATATCACCTTTATTCTCTTTTGCAGCAACCCTTTTTGCTCTAGCACTTCTTGCAGGTGATAAGAAATATGTTTCTATACCATGAGCCTCTTTTGCCCTTGATTTTCTTGCTGCATTTGCATGTATAGATATAAACATATCAGCTTTTTTCTTATTAGCAAGATGTGTTCTTTTTGATAACTTTACAAACCTATCTCTTGATCTTGTTAAATATACTCGAAAACCTTTTCTCTGAAGCTCTTGTTTTAAATACTTAGTAATATTTAATACAATGCTCTTTTCATATTTTCTATTATTTCCAACAGCCCCAGAATCTTTTCCACCATGCCCTGCATCTATTACAATAGTTTTTTTTGATGCTACAAAAAGGTCACTTGGTAGAAGTTTTACTTTTTGTTTTATTGAACTTACTTTTTTCTTTACTATAACTTTATCAAGTAGTTTTATTATAATTTGTTTTTTATTTATTATATATATTGTTTTTGGATTTCGTTTAGATTTTAATGATATTCTTAATCTATTTTTAGAAGTTTGTTTAACTATTGTTCTATTTAAAACTTTAAAACTAAGTTTTGTAGGTTTTGCATATTTGTATGACCCTTTGATATCAAAATAATCAAAATAATAATATTTATCTCTTTTTTCAGAAAATTTTAAAAAACTACTATTTATATTATTATAAAAATCAATTATAATACTGTTTTTTGTTTGCTTAATAGATTTTATTGTATATTTTGGTTTTAAAGTAAATTTTGTTTTAATAGGTTTATGGACTGAAGTAGTTTTATCTAGCCTATTTAACTCTTTTTTATATTTTAAAGTATTGATCTCTATTTTGTCACCGTAAGTAATAAGCTTTTTAAGATATTTTATCTCATTTGATTTATTATTTGATATAACAGCCCCAAGATAAAGTTTTTTTGTTGCTTTAAATTTATCTTGATAATATGAGCTTGATATAGCAAATGATGATTGATAAGATAAAGATATAAATAAAAATATTTTAAATATATCTCTAAAAATATTTATTTTCAAACTATTCGCCGTTTGTCAACTTATCCATAAGCTCTTTTACACTAATTAGTTTATCAAGTTTATATCCATTTTCTCCTGTAAAAAATAATCCAGTATCTAAATTTCCTCTATAGGCATCACTTAAACTATCAGCTATACAATATCCAACCTCTTTTGCTTCTATACCTCTTTTACAAGGTGCAACACAGTTACTAGCACATGCAATCTTTGGTGCAGTTCCAGCTTTTATAGCTCTTTGAAGATTTGTAATTACTCCCCTAGCTGGTAACCCAACTGGTGATTTAATAAGTTCTATATCTGATTCTTTTGCATTTATTAGAACATTTTTAAGATTTAGATGTGCATCACATTCATGAGTTCCTATAAACCTTGTTGCCATCTGAACACCATCACAACCCATAGCCAAAAACTTCTCTATATCATTTTTATCCCAAATACCACCAGCTGCAATTATTGGAAAATCACCCCATTTTTTTGCCTCTTCGATAATAGATGGTAAAATATTTTCTAGTTGATACTCCTCTTGAGTACATTGTTCATAAGTAAAACCTTGATGACCACCACTTTTTGGACCCTCAACTATAATAGCATCAGGAATTTTATCATATCTTTTCCATCTTTTACAGATAATTTTTAAAGCTTTAGCAGAAGATACAATTGGTATAAGTGCAACATCTGGATAATCAGCTGCAAACTCTGGCATATTTGTAGGTAATCCAGCACCTGTAATTATAATATCAATACCAGCTTCACAAACATCTTTTACTATATTTCCATAGTCACAACTAGCATATAAAATATTTACAGCAAGTGGCTTATCACCAGATATTTTTCTAGCATTTTTTATTATAGCTTTTGTAGCATTACTATTATAAAAGTTAGAAGCTTCTACAGGTCGTCCTGTTTTAGACATTTTAGTTGAATATTTACCATCTTCATAATATCCAGTACCAACAGCACTAACAACACCTAGTCCACCCTCTAAAGATACATTACCTGCAAGTTTATCCCAACTAATACCAACACCCATTCCACCTTGGATGATTGGTTTTTCTATTGTATATTTTCCTATTTTTAATGGTTTCATTGTACCTTCCTTTTATTTTATTGTAATTTTAACGAAATTCTTTTTACCTTTTTGTAAAACAAACTCCCCTGCTTCTAAAATAAGCTTATCATCTTCAACTTTAACTTGATCAATCTTAACAGCTCCACCTTTAATATCTCTTCTAGCTTGAGAAGTTGATGGAACTAATTCACAATCAACAAGTGCTTGAAGTATCCCAATTCCAGCAGTTAAAGTAAACTCCTTCATATCTGTAGGTATATCTTTTTTCGCAAATATTTTAGTAAATTCATCTCTTGCTATTCCTCCAGCACCTAAACCATGAAACCTATCAACTATTTCCATAGCCAACATATCTTTTATTTTTTTAGGGTGTAAAGATTTATCATTAACTCCTACTTTTAACTCTTCTATAGTTTTTAAACTTTTTGTAGAAAGCAACTCATAATATCTCCACATTAAATCATCAGATATACTTAATACTTTTCCAAACATATCATTTGGTTCATCTGTTACTCCTATATAGTTTCCTAAAGATTTTGACATCTTTTGTATACCATCAAGACCTTCTAAAATAGGCATCATTAATACAACTTGTTGTTTTTTGATATCATAAGCTTTTTGTAATTGTCTACCCATAAGTAGATTAAATTTTTGATCAGTTCCACCAATTTCAACATCAGATTTTAAATGTACTGAATCATAACCTTGTAAAAGAGGATATATAAATTCACTTACAGCAATAGGTGTATTTGAACTATATCTTTTAGAAAAATCATCTCTTTCTAGCATTCTAGCAACTGTTAGATTTGATGATAACTGCAACATACCTATTGCACCTAATTTTTCTAACCAATCATTATTATAAACAATATTTGTTTTAGATTCATCAAGTATTTTAAAAGCTTGTGTTGTATAACTTTTTATATTTTTAACAATATCATCTTTTGTTAATACTTTTCTTGTAGCACTTTTTCCAGTAGGATCACCAATAGTAGCAGTAAAGTCACCTATTAAAAACTGTACTATAGCTCCAAATTTTTGAAAAGTTGCAAGTTTTTGAAGTAATACAGTATGTCCAAGATGAAGATCAGGTGCAGTAGGATCAAATCCAGCTTTTACATAGTAGTTATCACCATTCTCATAAAAACCTCTAATAAGTTTTTCAAGTCTTGCTTCATCAATAACTTCCGCAGTTCCTCTGTTTATCTCTTCTATTGCATCATTTACTTTTATATCTATCTGTGTAGTTGTATCCATATATCTTTCACCTTTTATTTTTACTTATACGCATCAGACGCTAAATAAAATTCTATAACTTTTGCTTTTTGTTCACAAAATAATCTAACTTTCTCTTTTGAATCATTTTTTATCTCAAAACCGATAGTACAATATTGGTTTGTCGCATATTTATCTTTTCCATAATCTACAAGTAAAATTGTTGCCTTATGGTCAACAGATAGATATGTTAATAATCTAGCAAGTTCACCTCTTATATTTGGTAAACTTACAACCATCTTGTAGGTATAAAATTTATCCTTTACCCAATCACAAAATAGCATCTGTTTATTTTTTTTCATTTTTTTATATGCTGTTTCACACATTTTATGATGTATTGTTATATCTTTACCATCTTTTAGTGCAATAATATCATCCCCAAACTTAGGATGACAACAATGGTCAAATGATACTGAATTTATACTAAAATTTGAATATACCAAAACATTATCAAACTTAATCTCTTTAAGAGTTAAATTTTGTATTTTAAACCTGGCAATCAATCCATCATTTTGTCGTATATATTTCTGTATATTTTTTTTAATATGTTTTAGATGATCTAAATTATAAACTATCTTTTTAAGATTTGTTAGTTTCATATCTTTAAAATCACCTATAACTGAATCTTTATATCTTGAAAATATTGTATCTATTATATTTTTACTTGATAATTCATCAATATGATTTAATCTACTTTGACATAATATTTTTATAGATTTTTTTGCTTTTGTAGTTTTTACCATATCTAACCATGAACATCTTGGAATAATATGTTTTTTTGTTATAATTGAGACTATATCACCACTTTTTAGTTGAGTTAATAGTGGCTTTTTCACTTTATTTATTAATGCTTCAATTGAATAGTTTCCAACATCAGTATGTATAGCATAAGCAAAATCAAAAGCAATAGCACCTCTAGGAAGTGTAAAAATATCCCCTTTTGGTGAATAAACTATAATATCTTCACTATATAAATCCTGCTTGGCATCATCATAAAACTCTTCAACACTTGCATCATTTGCAGCTAAAGCTTCAAGCCAATCAAGATTTGGTGTTTTAGAAACACTCTCACCATTTTTATATTTCCAATGAGCAGCAACCCCGTATTCAGCAATATGGTGCATATCAAATGTTCTGATTTGCACTTCAAAAATTTTAGAATTTGAAAATACAGTTGTATGTATTGTTTGATAACCATTCTCTTTTGGTACAGAGACATAATCTTTAAACCTAGAAACAAGTGGCTTAAAGTTTGTATGTATAAGTCCCAACACTCTATAACAATCAATAGGATTATTAACCAAAATCCTAACAGCATAAAGATCAAGAACCTCATCTATACATACCCCTTTTCTTTGCATTTTAAGGTATATTGAGTAGTGATGTTTAATTCTACTAAATATTTTTACATCATTTTGGGTGTATCCATCTTGTTCTAAAATATCTTGTATATTTGATAAAAAGTGGTTAATAGTTAGTTGAATCTTTTGTTGATACTTCGCAAGATGCTCATTAATTTTTTTATGCTCATCATTATAAAGGTATGAAAATGATAAATCTTCCAAAATATTTTTAATTGTAGATATACCTAGACGATGTGCAATTGGTACATAAACAACTAAAGTTTCTTCAGATATTCTTTTTTGTTTTTCTGACTTTAGTGCATCTAAAGTTAACATATTATGAACTCTATCACATAATTTTACTACCATTACACGGACATCATCAATTGATGCAATTAACATCTTTCTAAAGCTCAAAGCTGAAGATAAAAGTTTTTTATCATCTATGGTTGATGGAAATTCATGTTCTCGTATCTCAACAATTTTAGTCATTCCATCAACTATATGGGCTACATCCTTCCCAAATATTTTCTCTATCTCCTCTATAGTTATATCTGTATCCTCTACTACATCGTGAAGTAGTGCAGATATAACCATCGATTCATCATTACTAAAATAAGCTGTGATTGCAGATACAAGAATTGGATGAACTACATATGGTTCACCACTTTTTCTAAATTGTTCTTTATGTGAAGTTATTGAAAAGTCTAAAGCTTTTTCAACTTTTTTATTGAATTTGAAATGTAATTTTAAAAAATCAATAGCACCATCTATGGTGTTGATTGATTTTATCTCTTCTAAAATATTATTCAATTTATAATTTTAAATATATCTATTCTACACTGTCTATAATAAGTAAACCAGAAGCAATCTCTTTTATTGCTATATCTGTATATTTCATATTTTTTGTTTCATTATTTTCCAATAATGGCTTTGCACCTTTACTTAATTCATCTGCTCTTTGTCCAACTGCTACTGATAATACATATCTATCGTTTTCAACTCTTTTTAATGCTTGTGATAATATCTCTTCTAATCTCATATTTTATTTCCTTTTTCTATTTTACTATTGAACATTGTGAATAATCACCATTTATAATATTCAATAAGTTCCCTTGTTTATTCATATTTGCTACAATTATTGGAAGTTCATTGTCCTTAGCAAGTGCAATTGCTGTATCATCCATAACTTTTATATGATCTTTTAAAGCGTCATCATAATTAACAACATCTAACTTAACAGCATCATCATATTTTGCTGGGTCTTTATCATAAACACCATCAACTTTTGTTGCCTTTATTACTAAGTCTGATTCAATCTCCGTAGCTCTTAATATAGCTGCTGTATCTGTTGTAAAAAACGGATTTCCAGTACCTGCACTAAAAATAACAACTCTACCCTTTTCAAGATGTCTTTTTGCTTTTCTTACAATAAATGATTCAGCAATTTGTTCCATTTTTATAGCAGTTTGAAGTCTTGCTTCAATACCAATATGCTCTAACGCCTCCTGCATTGCAATACCATTTACAACTGTAGCCAACATACCCATATAGTCACCACTAGTTCTTTTAATAACACCATCAGCAGCAGCACTAACTCCTCTAATAATATTACCACCACCAATAACAATACCAACTTCAACATCGTTATCTAATAGTTGTTTAATCTCACCAGCTATATAGTGAAGGATTTGTGTGTCTATACCATAACCATTCTCTCCGGCTAATGCTTCACCAGAAAACTTTACAAGGACTCTTTTATTCATAATTATTCCTTACTATTTTCGTGATTGTATCTAAAATAATATTAGTATTTGGTTAATTTAATATTTATATATTTAATGATACACTGATAAAACAAGGAAAGCTTTATGAAAATAATATATATAATACTATTTCAGTTTTTATTATCTGTTGCCTGCTTTGGAGAAAATAAAGGTGCAAATGTAGATTGTTTATTATTAGAAGATGAAAATTCAATAATATGTAAATATACAAGCACAAGAGTAAATAATGATAGAGATATCATTTTTCATTGGGTAGACCCAAATGGTTTAGTTAGTAGAAAAAGAGAACTTATTTTTCCTGCAAATCATGGTTCTGTTTATGATTATAGGTATATAAGTGGAAGACTATCTGGTACTTGGACATTTAAAGTTATAGATGGGGATAATGAATATAAAACAAACTTTATTATTAAGTAAAATATGACGGAAAATATCGCAATTATAGGTGCTGGTGCATCAGGACTTATCTCGGCTATCTTATTGGCATCTAATGGTTTTAAGGTATCTGTATATGAAAAAAACAATAAAGTAGGGAAAAAACTATTAGCAACTGGTAATGGCAGATGCAATATTACGAATAAAAAAATATCTCTTTCTAATTTTCATAGTTCAAATAAAAACTTTACAACATTTGCATTAGATAACTTCACTTATGATGATTGTAAATCATTCTTTAATAATCTTGGTTTAGAGTTTAGTTATGGTCAAAAGAATAGAGTATATCCTATGTCTTTACAAGCATCAAGTGTTGTTGAGATACTTGAACATGAAGCTATAAAAATTGGAGTAAATTTTTATCTAAATAGTACAGTAGAAACTATAGAATTTAAAAATAATAGATATATTTTAAATAAAGATAAAAATTATTCAAAAATAATTGTTGCAACTGGAAGTATTGCTATGCCAAAACTTGGTTCAACAAATAGTGGATATATATTTGCTAAAAAGTTTGGACATACTATTGTTAAACCATTTGCTTCATTAGTTCAGCTAGTAAGTAGTAATAAAAACTTAGATATGATTACTGGTGTAAAAATTGATGGGATGGTAAATGGAAAACAAGGTGATATTTTGTTTACAAAGTATGGTATATCTGGTTCTGCTATTTTGGATATTAGTCGTTCTATCTCACATAAACTTCAACATCAAAAAAATATCAAAGTAATTATCGATACTATGCCTACAATTTCAACTCAAAAACTAACTTCAATGCTAACTTCATCTATTGATATAAAAAATGAAAAAGATATTTTTATGTGGCTAAATGGATTTATGAATAAAAAACTAGCGAGATATATTATTTTAAACTCTAAAATAGGTTCAAATATCAAATATGTAAAATTTTTATCAAAAAATGATATATCAAAGATAGTTAATAGTATAAAAAACCTTGAATTTATTATAATAGATACGAAAGGATTTGAGAGTTGTGAAGTTTGTGCTGGTGGAGTAGATACAAAACAGATAAATCCTAAAACAATGGAATCAAAACTTCAAAAAGATCTATATTTTACTGGTGAAGTTTTAGATGTTGATGCAGATTGTGGTGGATTTAACCTGCACTGGGCTTGGGCTAGTGGGTATGTTTGTGCAAATGGGATAATGATTAAAGAGAAAAATTTAGATACAATATAATTAATGGGGTGAATAATATGAATATTGATAAACTTATAAAAGGTAATAAAAAATTTAAAGATGCAAACTTTCCAACACTAGAGGGGAGATTTGAAGATTTAGTTGAAAACGGTCAAAAGCCTACTATACTTTTTATAGGGTGTAGTGATAGCAGAGTTGTACCTGATTTGATTGTTGATAGTAAACCAGGAGATATGTTTATATTAAGAAATATTGGAAACTTCGTACCCCCTTATAGAAGTGACAATGATTTTCATGGAAGTAGTGCTGCTATTGAATATGCAGTTAGTGTACTGAATGTAAAAGATATTATTGTATGTGGACATTCTCATTGTGGAGCTTGTGCTGCATTGTATCAAGATTTAAGTGATGAACCACATCTACAACATGTAAAAAAGTGGCTAGAGTTAGGACACAAAGCAAAAGAGTATACACTTTTAGCAAATCCACACGCGAAGCTTGATTTATTAAATAAAGGTGATAAAGAGCAAATACTAAGAACAACAGAAAGAATATCAATAAAACATCAACTTGAAAACCTTTTAACATATCCAGAAATTTTTAGAAAAGTAAACTCAGGTGAGTTAGATATTCATGGTTGGTATTATAAGATTGAGGATGGTTCAATAGAATACTATGATGGTGAAAGTTGTGACTTTAAACTTTTAGGTGACAATTAAATTATATGTTTAAAGGATTATCAACAGAGCAAGCACCACCTATAACTGTACCATTTAGATTTTTTTTAACTGCTCCAATTTTCGCAATGATTATAGGAGTTTTATTTTTTATATATCCAATGGATATAATCTTTAATAGATATTCAAATGTAGCAATTGCTATAACTCACCTATTTACCTTAGGTGTTATCTCCATGATGATGTTTGGAGCATTACAACAGATGTTGCCAGTTTTAGCTGGTGTTGTTATAAAAAAGCCTATACTATTTGCAAATATTGTACATATAACATTGACTTTGGGAACACTATCTTTAAGTAGTGGTTTTCTATTTTCTATAAATATCTTACTAATATTAGGTGCTATATTTTTATCTATATCTTTTGGTACATTTCTCTTTATTGTTACAAGGCTATTATTTAAAGTAAAATACTTAACAACAACTGTAAACGCCATGAAAATATTTAGTATGGTAAGTATCATAACAGTATTGTTAGGATTACACTTAGTAACATCATATATCACATCAAATATATCTAATTCACACTATGATTTTGTAAATATCCATATAGCATTTGGGATATTTGGATTCGCTTTTATACTTGTGATGGGTGTAGCTTTTCAAGTTATACCGATGTTTTATGTTGCAAGAGATTTTCCTAAAAACATACAAAATAAATTTCCAAGAGTAGTTTTTGGTATGCTTGGATTATTTGCTTTATTTACAATACTTAAACTTGAAACTAATAGTATAAAAAATATATTAAGTTTATTGGCAATAATATTTTCATACTATGCAATAGTTAGTTTAAATAATAGAAAAAGACCAGTATTTGATATTACATTATGGTACTGGAAACTATCAATGGGAAGTTTAATAGTATCAATGACAATGTTTATTTTAGATATGGATATATATCTTATATCAGCTGTTTTTGCATTTGGATTTATATACTCAATCTTACAAGGTATGGTATATAAAATCATCCCTTTTTTATCATGGTTTCATCTTAGTAGTCGCGGACATTTTGATATACCAACTTTAAGAGAGTTTATATTTGAGTTTGATATTAAAATCCAATTTTATATCTATGTTAGTTCTATATTTTGTTTTATTTTAGCAACTCAATTTAACCAAATATTTTTATATATAGGTGGAGGATTATTTATAGTATCAAATCTACTACTTATACTTAATATGATAAAAGCTATAAAAACTTACAATAGATTATCAAAACTAGACCCAATGGCGGCATATAAATAGATGAAAAATTATAAAACAAAACTCACCACTCATAGAGAGTATTATCCATCAAAAGATTTAGATTGGTCAATAGAGAGTGATAGAGGTCGTATCATCTCAGCTCCTGCTTTTAGAAGACTTCAAAAAAGAACACAAGTTTTTGCACTAGAGTTAAATGCAGCCGTAAGAAGTAGATTGACACACTCTTTAGAGGTTTCTCAAACTGCTAGATTTATTGCTAAAACTATCCTTAAAAAATTTAATAATCCAGAGTTAAAAGAGTTAGAAAACGCTTTTGTTTCAACATCAGAGATGGCTAGTTTACTTCACGATATAGGGAATCCACCTTTTGGTCACTTTGGTGAAACAGCTATAAATGAATGGATAAGTAATAATGGTATAAAACATCTTCATAATTTAGTACCAAATAGTTCAGAACTAAAAGATACTCTTGTCAAAGATTTATCAAACTATGATGGAAATGGGCAAGCTATTAGAATTGTACATAAACTACAAAGACTAAATCTATCATATACACAAACAGCTTCAATCTTAAAATACACAAGAGGTGCTTTTGAGGATAAAGTCAAAGATGACAAGCTATCATATTTAAAGAAAAAGCCAGGATATTATTATAGTGAAAAAAAGTTTGTTGATACTGTTTATAAAATATTAGATATAAAAGAGGGACATAGGTTTCCTCTAACATATATAATGGAAGCAGCAGATGATATATCCTATCTTAGTGCAGATATAGAAGATGCTGTAGATAAAGGTATCCTTACACTTGATAAAATATATGAGTTAGTAAAAGAGCAATCTGATATAGTAAATAAAAAATACAATACAAATAAAACTATGCTTTTAGATTTAGTAGAAAAGAACTATAAAAAAGCTAAAGAGAAAGAGGATGAACCATATCAATTTAATATGTTTTTAACTCTTACTAGAGCCTCTTTAATATATCAGCTAGTAAACTATGTATCTGATCTGTATATTAAACATCACGATGAGATATTTGATGGTTCATTTAACAGTGCGTTGCTAGAGTATGATAAATCACATGAGTGTTCTCAAGCTATTGAGATACTTCAAAATATATCTGTAAAACATATATATTCAAATAAACAAGTTCAAGTTTTGGAGTTAAAAGGATATGCTATTATCCAAGGGTTATTTAATATCTATGAACCATTATTAAAACTCACCACAGCTGAGTTTACAAACTTAGCTGATGGTAAAAGAGTGGATTGCTTGATATGTCAAAATCTATTGACAAGATTATCAAAAAAACATTTTGTAGCTTACAAAAAAAGTATAGCAGAACTTGATAAAGATGAAAACTATCCTCTACTTGAGTGGTACTATAGAACAAGATTACTTATTGATTATATAAGTGGTATGACCGATGATTATGCTTTAGAAGAGTATAAAAATTTAAGTGCTATTTAGATAAGTTTATTTTAGGTAACTTTTTAACTTTTATATTATTTTATATATTGGTTTAAATTTTATAAGTTTCATTGGCTGTTTCATATTTTTTTCACTTAATAAAAGATCTGTTTTTATACTCTTGACTAATCTTTCATATTTTTTATTATTTTTAGACTTGATTTGATTTCGTTTTGAAACTATAATTTTCTGCGGATCAACTGCTCTACCATTTTTATAAAGTCCAAAGTGTAGATGTGGTCCTGTACTTAACCCGGTACTTCCAACTCTAGCTATATAGTCTCCCTGCTTTACTTTTGAGCCAACTTTTAGTTTATTGTTATATCCATTTAAATGTCCATATAATGATTTGTATCCATTTTTATGTCTTATCATTATTGTCTTTCCGTATCCACCTTTTCTACCTTTGTATATAATCTTACCATCTGCTGTAGAATGGACTTTTCTACCAGTTGGTGCTGCATAATCCACCCCTAAGTGAGCTCTATATTTTTCTAAAACCGGATGCCATCTTTTATATGTAAATACACTTGATACCCTTTTATATCGAAGTGGTACAATTAAAGATCTTTTTGTTATCTCTTTTATACTCTCATTATAATATCTATTATCTTCATTATTGTAAAAGATATAATTATATTTATTTTTTATTTTTACAAAAGCACCTAAGATTTTTGGTGTTCCAAAGTATCTTCCTTGTCTAATCTTATGATTAAATTTTATTGATATTATATCACCTTTGTGAAGTTTTCTAAAATCTATAAACTTTTTAAATGCAATTATAAATTCATTTGCTAAGGCTTTATTTCCTGTAGATTTAACTATATCAAGATACGGTGAATGATCTATTACAATAGATATTATTTGAGATATTTTCTGGTACTCTATAGGTATAATATCTAATGAAAAATTATTTTTAATATCTTTTACTATATGTATCTGCATCTCTTGACTAATAGGTATCAACGCTTGTGTTAGTTTTTCATTATTATCGTACAACACTTGATATTCAACACCTGTAGATATCTCTGAGCAAAGCTCTTTATCTGTTTTAGATAGATCAAAATAAATCTTCTGAGGAATACTATGTTTACCAAAAAATGTTAAAAGAGTTTCACCCCTCCACCAAATATCAGACTGTACTAACGATGCTACTGAGAAACTAAATGATAATACTAATAATAAAATAAACTTCAATACTATACTCCTTATTTTTGAAGTATATATTATTTTATCAAATTATATACTTAATAAATGATATTAATTATTAAATAATAATAATTATCCTTTAAGCTTTATTCTGACATAATCTACTTATCGGAAATGAGATTATTCAATACAAACAATAGGAGCAATTATGGGTTGTGATACAGGTGTAAAAGAGATTAAAAATGATGTGCAACTAGAAGATACAATTGCAGAAAACAAAATAACAAAAGGAAACAATATGAGTTCAACACTAGTAAATAGAAAAATGCCAGAGTTTAAAATGGAAGCATACGATGCAAAAACAGGTCACTATACAGAAGTAAGTGATGCAGATTATAAAGATAAATGGACCGTGGTGTGTTTTTACCCTGCTGATTTTACATTTGTTTGCCCAACAGAGATTGCAGCTATGAATGCAAAAAAAGATGAGTTTGATGAGTTAGGTGTACATATCTTAGCTGTATCAACAGATACAAAATTTTCTCATAAAAGATTTGTAGAAACTGAGCCATTATTAAAAGGTTTACAACTAATGATGGGAGCAGATGCAAAAGGTGATACTACAAGAGCATTTGGTGTTATGATTGAGGAAGCTGGTCTTGCTTTAAGAGGAAGATTTTTATTTAATCCAGAAGGAATTTGTGTAGCTCAAGAGGTTCAAGCCCCAATGGTAGGGAGAAATGTAAATGAATTTCTAAGACAAGTAAGAGCTTGGCAACATGCAACTGCTACTGGTGAAGTTTGTCCAGCAGGTTGGGTACCGGGTGGAAAAACACTTCCTGTAAATACTGATGCTGAACCAATGACTGGTAGAGTTGGTGATTATATTACTATTGAAGAGATTACAAAATAATTTATACTCTCTTAATTTACAATAAAAGGGGTTTCACTAACCCTTTTGTGAATTTTTCATGATAAAAGAGAGAAAAAACTTTCCTCTCTCTTTTATACTAGTTCATATCTGGTTTTGGAGTTTTATTTGTTATTACAGGAAGTTGAGGATATGAAATATCACCTTTATCACCTGTTAATGATTTTAAGAAAGTTGTAATTTGATTAGCTTCTTTATCACTAATTTTAATTCCAAGTTGAGTAGAACCCATCTCTTTAACAGCTTCACTTAAAGACCAAATAGCACCATTATGGAAATATGGAGCAGTCTCTTCAACATTTCTAAGTGTTGGAGTTTTCATCATACCGTTTTTATCACCTTTAAATCCACCAACATCAGCGTATTTATAAGGATTAGCTACTGGGAATGGTTGCATTGTTTCACCAAGACCTACACCATTATGACAAGATGCACAACCTTTATCTATAAATAGATTAAGACCAGTTTTTTCTTTCTTAGTTAAAGCATCACTATCACCTTCCATAAAATCATCAAATCTTGATGGTGTTACCAGTGTTCTTTCAAACAGTCCAATTGTTGCAGTAATTAGTTCAAAATCAATTTTTACATCATCACCATAAGCTGCTTTAAACTCTTCAACATAAGCTGGCATAGAATTAATTCTACTTTCAACTAATGAAATTGGTGCTGCCATCTCTGGGCCTGCTTGCATAGGACCTTGTGCTTGTTTTTCTAAATCAGGATCTCTACCATCCCAAAATTGTGCTTTATTAAATACAGCATTATAAACAGTTGGTGAATTTAAATGTGAAGGATTTGCAGTCCATTTATGTCCTGTAGCTGCTCCAACACCATCAGCACCACCCATACCTAGATTATGACAAGTATTACATGAGATTAATCCACTTTTTGATAATCTTGGTTCAAAAAATAGTTTTTTTCCTAATTCTACTTTTGCATTTGTAATAGGATTTTTAGGATTATCTATAAGTTTCAATAACTCTAATTGACTTGATGGTATTGGTTGAATACCTGCATTCTTTGCTTTTGTAACCAATGCATCCCCTGCAAATGCACTAACACCTGCTACTAATAAACCACTTAAAATAACTTTTTTCATAAGTTCCCCTTATTTTTTTAATTGTAAAATTTTATAATACTTATACTTAAATAATAATAAATACTATTTAGTATTTATTATTATAAATAAATTAAGTTTTATAATATAAAGTTAGGTACAATGCAAAAAATCTATTGAAAGTGAGAGAAATTAAATGACAGATTTTAAGATTATTTTACAAAGTAATGATTTAAAAGCTACTCATCAAAGATTAGTAATATTAAATGAATTAGAAAAATCAAAACATATAGATATTGATAAATTGTATGAGTTAGTTACAGTTAATTGTCCAACACTTTCTAAAGCAACTTTATATAGAAATTTAAATGATTTAATTTTAAAAAATATTGTATCCGAAGTACAATTTTCAAATCAGAAAAAATTGTATGAAATAACAAAAACACCTCATATACATTTAGTATGTAAAAAATGTGATAGTATAATAGATAAAACTATTGACACCTCTTCTCTGTTTAATGAAGTATCAAAAAATAGTAACTTTCAAATTGAGACAAGTTCTATATCATTATCTGGTATTTGTGAAGAGTGTCTTTAGGATAAAATCAGTATATAGATATAAATAACTATTCACTTAGTATCTATTTAGTTCCTTAATTAAAATAAAATTATTATTTATTAATTTTTCAATATCTCTCCAAATATGTTGATTTTTTACAAGACAGTAAAATTAAATTTATGTATAATTAAATAAATAAATATAAAAAGAGAGAATATGAAAACTATAAAATATAATAATAAAAATATCACACCATCAAAAGTAGTATGTATAGGTAGAAACTATGTAGAGCATATAGAAGAGTTAGGAAATGATACACCGGATACGATGGTTGTATTTAACAAAACAAATTCTGCAATATCAGATAAACTTTATTTTATAAGTGAAGATACAAGATTTGAGGGTGAGATATGTTTTTTAATAGTCGACGGGAAAATTGAGGGTGTTGGTTTTGGACTTGATTTGACTAAAGCAGATATACAAAACAAGATGAAATCAAAAGGTTTACCTTGGGAAAGAGCAAAATCATTTAATAATTCAGCTGTTTTAGGAGAGTTTGTACCTTTTGATGGAGATGTAACAAAACTACGACTTGAACTTTTTATAAATGATAATCTTATCCAGTTCGCCAATTATGATCTGATGATATACAAGCCATTTGAGATGATAGATGAGATAAAAAGTTTTATGAGTTTAGAGGATGGTGATATTGTTATGTCGGGAACTCCAAAGGGTGTAGGAACATACAAAGTTGGAGATAAATTTATTGGTAAAATATATTGTGAGGATATACCTTTAGTTGAATCTTCTTGGGAAGTTATTAATTGATTTTTTGATACAATTCAAAAAATCAAGAAAGGCTAAAATGAAAAAGTTACTATTATTACTTACAATCTCTGGTTCTATTTTATCACTAAATGGATTTGATTTTAACAATATATTAGATTCAGTTGATAAAGAGAAAGCGGTAGATTCCATAAATAAAGAGGAGGCGCTAAAAGCTTATAATAAAGACTCTGCTTTAACTATGGAAGATTTAAATAAAACAGTTGATACTAAAAAGGCAAAAGATTCTGTAGATACAGAAAAACTAATGAAATCCTTTTTTTAGTATTTAGTTTTTATTAAATATCTCCATTACCACACTTTTGATATCGTTAGCTATCTCTTCTGAGATAGTTGCTTCCCAAGTTGGTATTATAGCATCATAATCTATATTAAATTGTTGCTTCATATCATCAGTAAAAAATGTATCATTTTTAATATCTTCATATATTATATCTGTAAATGGTTTTGAATTTAGTAACTCTTTATCTGAATCAACAAAATCATTTAACATTTGTGCTAAAGCTGTAAACCTTAAATGTGATTCAAACTTCTCTTCAAAATCATCATTATTCGATAGATAAAGTACTATCTCGTGTACAGATTCAAAGACTTTATTACTATCTATTTGCAAATCCAACTCTGATAATTTTTTATGAGCTTCATCCAAATCTTGAATAGATTTTAACATAACTGTAGCCAAACCTATTTGATAATATAATTGATATTTACATATATTATCTATTATATTATCTCTACTAAAATATTTATTTATTGCTTCTTGTAATTTCATAATTAGATTGTATCAATTTGGACTAAAAATCTATCTTAAACTTATAGTCATTAATAATATAAAAGTGTTTTGATTATTATTAAGTGGCGGACAAGGAGAGATTTGAACTCTCGGTACCGTTACCAGTACGCATCCTTAGCAGGGATGTGGTTTCAGCCACTCACCCACTTGTCCGTTTGTGTGGGGAATTATAGTAGAGTGTAGTTGAAAAACACCTTAAATACTAGATGTTTTTTAAAATCTTTTCAACTACTTCAGCTGGATTTTCTGATTTATAAATTGGGCGACCAACTACTATAAAGTCTACCAATTCTGTTTTTGCAAGATTTATATCTGCAACCCTTTTTTGATCACCTGCATCTTCGCCAAATGGTCTAATACCAGGAGTTAGGGTGATAAACTCTTTTGATGTATTTTGTTTTATATCATAACTTTCAAATGCAGAACTCACTACACCGTCAAGTCCAGCTTCAAAAGTATCTTTTGCAAATTTAGTTGCTTTATCATCTATATTTTCATTGTATATAGATTTAAAGTTATCATTATCAAAACTTGTAAGTGCAGTTACTGCTAAAACTAAAGGTCTATTTGGAATATTTTTTATCCTTTGCATCACTGTAGTCATTGCAACTTTACCAGCTGATGCGTGTAGATTAAACATATCAACACCAAGTTTAGCAATCTCTTCACTTGCATCTGCCATAGTATTAGGGATATCATAAAGTTTTAAATCTAAAAATATTTTAAAATTCGGATTTATAATTTTTAACTCATTTAAAAACTCTTTTCCATCTCTTATATAACTTCTAAAACCGACTTTCAACCATACATCATACTCTTTGATTTTAGTTGCTAACTCTAAATTTTCTTTAGCACTTGGTAAATCTAATGCAACACAAAGTTTCATCTATTTTTCTTCTTTATTAATACTATCTAAAACACCATTTATAAATTTTGGTGCATTATCAGATGCTAATCTTTTTGAAAGTTCAATAGCTTCATTGATAACAATCGGTTTATCTAAACCACTAAATAGAATTTCGTATATAGACAATCTTAAAATAGCTCTTTCAACAAAACCTACATCACCTATCTCTCTTTGTTTTAAATGTTCAGAGATCTCTTTATCAATAACTTTTAAGTTTTCGATTGTTCCATTAAAAAGGTTTAGTGCAAAATCTTTTTGTTTATTTCTAATTTTTTTATCTTCTAAAATTACATCAGAAAATTTAGCAATAGCTTCGTTTCCTAAGTCATAGGCATAAAGTAAACCTACTACTGATTCTCTAGCTTGAGTTCTTGTTGCCATTATTTGTCCATTTGTCCATAAAGGTCAATCATCTCAATGATTGTAATCATAGCTTCTGCACCTTTATTTCCAACTTTACTTCCAGCTCGCTCAATTGCTTGCTCAATTGTATTTGTTGTTAAAACACCATTTGATACAGGGATATTATGACTCATAGTAGCTGATGCTATCCCTTTTGTAGCTTCAGCAGATATATAGTCAAAATGAGGAGTTGCTCCTCTAATTACTGCACCAACACAACAAATAGCATCATATTTTTTAGACTCTAAAGCCCTTTGCAAAGCAAATGGGATCTCAAATGCACCTGGAACTAAAATTAAATCTAAATTATCTTGATTTCCACCATGTCTTTTAAATGCATCTTGAGCACCCTCTACTAATCTATCTGTAATAATATGATTAAATCTTCCATTTATAATAGCTATTTTCTCTGTACCTTTTAGTCTTAATTGACCCTCTATAATATTCATAATTTTCCTTTTTTCCAAATTCTATTCTCTTATTTATTTGGTATTATATCCTAAAACATCTTGTATCTTAAAAATGTCATCTACAGTTTTATATAATTGATCAATTTTTAACATATTAGGTCCATCGCTTAGTGCAATAGATGGGTCAAAATGTGTTTCAAAGAAAAATCCATCTACCCCAACAGCAGCAGCAGCTTTTGCTAAGCTTGGAACTATAGCAGAGTTTCCACCTGTAGTTTCTCCAGTACTTGGTACTTGTGCTGAGTGTGTTGCATCAAATATTACTGGTGCAAACTCTCTCATAGCTATAAGATTTTTCATATCAACTATAAGTGAACCATATCCAAACACATTTCCTCTTTCACAAAGCCAAACACCATTTTCTTTACTATTTTGATAGTTTACCTCATCACAACCTCGTGTAGATAAAACTTTTGCAACTGGATGTTTCATACTATTTGCTGCTAAAAACTGCCCTTTTTTAATATTTATTTTTGCATTTGTTTTTCCAGCTTCAACTAATAAATCAGTTTGTCTACATAAAAATGCAGGAATTTGTAATACATCTACAACTTCTGCTGTAGGTGCGGCTTGATATGACTCGTGAATATCTGTAACTAATTTATACCCAAAAGTTTCTTTTACCTCTTGAAGTATTTTCAACCCTTCTTGTAGTCCTGGTCCTCTAAAGCTATCTAAACTTGTACGATTAGCTTTATCAAAACTTGCTTTAAAATAAAACTCTACTCTTTTGTTTTCATTTAATTTAGATAACTCTTCTGCAATTCTCATTACATTGTCTCTACTTTCAATTACACATGGTCCTGTTAATATTATCATATCATTTTCCTTCTTCTTTTTATAGTCTTTTTTTCATAACCTGTATAAGCATAGTAAAACTCAAAGAAATTCTCTGAGATATATTCCATATGGTTTTTTCCATTTTCATCACAAGCAAATAATAATTCATCATCTTTTTGCAATAGTATGTCCCAAGCTGGTAATAGAGTATAATTCCCATCTCTATATAATAATAGTGGTATTATATTGTTTGTTTCTGTATGGTCATAAAGTGAGATATAGAAAAGGGATAATTTTATATCACTTTTTTTTAGCTCTCTAAATATTTCTGGTGTTTCTTTCTCATTTATAGTTACTGTATGAACTATAGGGTTTGGATTTATCTCTTGTATAATTCGTTTTACTAAACTTCTTCCCCAAGTTTCATCTTGTAATAATATTTGATTTACTAATTTATCTGTAAGTGGATTTATTAATGCATTTGAGATATTATTTATCAATGTATTCTCAGGTATAAAAAGATAATCAATCTTCGCATTATGAAAAATAGAAAAATCATCTAGTTCATTTTCTCTTGTTATTGTCAAAATTTTTGGGTTTAATCTCCTTGCCGTTGCTAAAATAGATAAGTTTTTAGTATCGTTGTCTGTACCTGCTATTAATACATCAGCATCTTCTATCCCTGCTCTTTTTAATACTTTTTTATCATCTGCATCATCTATTATGACATGGTCTTGTTTTTTCCCAGGTACTTTATCCATACCTTTATCGTTTACTTCTATAAATGTTATATCAATATTATTTGCTTTTAACATCTTATAAATATATTTTCCAAGTCTCCCATATCCACAAACTATATATTTACCCTTTGGAAATTCTGTAATTGGTAAGTCTAGTCCACCTTGCTTATGTAACCATCTTTCAAGTTTTAATAAGTTCGGAGACTTAATCGCTAACTCCATATGTGATGATACAATTTTGAATGGATTTTTAATGATATTTACACCTAGATCTTTTAGATTGCTTGTGTGCTGTTCTGATGTAGATTTTACGGCCAATATTACATTTTTATTTAAAAGTTTAGCTGCTAGTGATACTCTTAAGTTCAAATCATCATCTTCAAAAAGCGATACAACTGCTTTACAATATTTTGATTCTATACCTGCTTCTATAAATACTTGAGAGTTAAAAGCATCTGCTACAAGTACTGGTATAGTAGGAACATGCCCTTCAAAATGCAATTGATTTGCTCTTTGTTCTTCCTTTTCTATTACAACTACTCTATAACCTTTTGGGAGAACTCTTTTAATTATCTCATTTGTAGTATGGTTGTAACCCAACACTATAATATATTTCTCTTCTAATGCTTTGATTTGTCTTCCAAACTTACCACGAGCAAGTTCTGTTAAGAAAAGTTTGTCTTGAAAAATACTAATAAGTGTACCAATACTATAAAACCAACCAAGAACACTAAGATATACAGTAAAGCTTACCCATAGTCTTTGCGAATATGTAAACGCATAAGGTGTTTCACCAAATCCAATTGTTGTTGCTGTATATGTTACAAAGTAAAATGCATCAAAAATAGTTAACTTATAAACTTCACCATTATTATCAACACCATCAATAATAAGTAATCCAATTATAGAGATTGAAAAAGTAAGGACTAAGACCAAAAAAGGTTTTCTCATCCTATAAAGTAAAATATTTAATGAGCTTTGATGCATCAGTTATCTTTTAGATTTTAAAGTATCACCAATATATAAAATCACTGAAGTTATATTTGCCAACAATGCCCCACCAGATAGAGATAAAATCAATCCTACTACTTCAGCATCAACTGTATATGAATATTCTGCAATAGTCCAAATAGATGCAGCAGCTACAAGCTGAATAATTGCTACAAATGAAGTTGCTAATAATACTGAACCTAATTGTGTTTTATCACCTAGTTTTAGTACTGTTGCTATTATATTGATAATGATTGCTGCGAAAAGTTCGTATTTGCTATGCCCTACTAAGCTATCCATTGAACCGTAAAAAAATCCAAAGTTTAGTGTCATTGCAAGTATGATGAAAAAGCCTGAAACTACTTTATCTAAATTCATATATTTATCCTTGTTTATACTATATTATTTTAGATTATATCTAAAATAATTTTAATTATAGTATCTCTTGGACTCTTCCGACATTTCCATTTGTTAGTCTTACTTTTATACCGTGGGGATGAGTAGGGGAGTTAGTTAAAATATTTTTAACTACCCCTTGAGTTAATTTACCAGACCTTTGGTCTTGTTTTAAAACAATATTGACCTTTAATCCTGGCTTTATATTAATTCTTTTTTTACCATCCATCTAGCTATTCGCCAGAAGTTGTTTCGCCGTGGAATTGAATGATACCTCTTGTATAGTTAGAAACTTGTTTCCAACCCATATCTTTCATCACATTTTGACAATATGCACTTCTACTTCCTGTTAAACAATAAAGAATAGTGGCTTTATCTTTTTGATCTTCAACTTGTGATAATTCATTGTAAAATGAAGTTGTTGGGATAAGATAATCAGTACCTACAATTCTTTGCTGGTTCCATTCCATCCACTCTCTTACATCAATAAGATTAAAGTCAACCATACCTAACTCTCTAGCTTCAAGTAGAGATATTATCTCTTCACCATCAAGTTGTTCATGAGCTAAAATAGCTTCACACTCCTCTTTTGTTAATCCTCTTGAGTGGTTATGTGCAACCTCTTCTGCTTCAATCTCAATAGCGTTTGCTTTTGCATATTCAGGTGTACAAAAAATACCACAGTGACATTTCCCCTCTTCGGGTATCTCTTTTTCAATAGCCGGTTTACAAGGACAAATTCTGTTATCAGCAGCTTTTCGCTCCTCTTTTGTTTCACCAATTACCATAAAACAAGGACAAAATCTTTTGTTATAAATCATCTTGTTTCTTGCAAGACCCATTGTAACACCTTCGTTTACATCTTCAATTGGATTATAAACCCAACCTTTACTTTCACACATTTTGTCAGTAAACTCTTTAGTTTTTGCCATCTCTGTTTTGAATTCTTCAGATTCCATATCTATTTTTATCATCATTTTTATTAGCCTATTTTAATTTTTACCTATAATAAACTTTTTTTGTTAATTTGCCCTTAACTATATTGTTTAATTATTAACTAAAGTATTATTTGATTATAATATCTTAATGAATATTTTAGAACAAATTTACGATAACAACTTCCATAAAATTAATTTTTTAGAAAGAAAAATATCAATTGATACAAAAAACACTATTTTAAAAGGGCCGCCTAAAAGTGGTAAGACATACCTTATATACGATTATCTTTCACAATTTGAAATAGATGATTATCTTTATATTGATTGCGATGACTATAAAAATAATTCAAATAATATAGAAAATTATTTAGATGATTTTATAATTGAAAATAAAATTGAAGTGTTAGTTTTAGAAAATTTTAAATTTAACTTTAATTTACCAAAAGTAACAAGTACTATCATAACTACATCACAAAACAAAACTATTGAAAACTTTGAGACAATATATTTAACACCTTTAGACTTCGAAGAGTTTATACTTTTTGATACAAAACATCAAAATATCGCTAATAGTTTTAACAGTTTTTTAAAATTTGGAAATTTTCCTGAAATTATAGAATTTAGCGAACAAAAAAAAGCAAAAAGAAACTATGAGATATGTCAACTATATTGTGAGGATAAAGTTGAGTTAGAGATACTATTTTTACTTATTAAATCTACAAGTGAAAAAAAATCTATTTTTCAACTTTTCAATACTCTTAAAAAAACAACAAAAATATCAAAAGATAGGTTTTATAAAACTTGTGAAAAATATGAGCAGAACCATATTATCTATTTTTGTACAAAATATGAACAGCCAAATGCAGTAAAAAAAATATATATTTTTAACCACTCTTTATTGGATATAGTTTCATATAATAAAAACTTTAATAATCTATTTCAGAACATGGTTTATTTAGAAATATATAAAAAGCATAAAGAGATATTTTATTTAGATAATATTGACTTTTATATACCTGAAGATAATTTAATTATACTTACTATACCTTTTTTTAATCACTTTGAAGTTATAAAAATTTCAATGAAACTATCACCATATATCAAAAAACTTAATATAAAAAAGATATTCATTGTAACAGTAAGTAATGAAAAAAATATAAATATCGGAGATATTGATGCAAAAGTGATTAAGTTTTATGATTGGGTTTTAGGGGGATAAAATGGATGAAAAGTTATGCGGAATAGATGAAGCAGGAAGGGGACCTTTTGCTGGTCCTTTAGTTGTTGTTGGTGTTATTTTAAATAAAGAGATTGAAGAGTTAAATGATTCAAAAAAGTTAACTGAAAAAAAACGGGAAAAACTGTTTGATATTATTAAAGAAAATAGCTCTTACCATATAGTATTTACCTCAAATGAAGATATAGATAAACTTGGACTTTCACTTTGTCTTAAAAACTCTATTAAAGAGATTATGGAGCATTTAGATACAAATAATTTTTTAATGGATGGAAACACAAGCTTTGGAATAGAAAAATTAAACTGTTTGATAAAAGCAGATGCAACTGTCAAAGAGGTTAGTGCAGCATCAATATTAGCAAAAGTAAGTCGTGATAGATTTATGAAAGAGATCGCTTTTAAGTATCCAAAGTATAACTTTGAAAAACACAAAGGGTACGGCACAAAGGGACATATTGAAGCAATTATTAAATATGGGTATTGTGATCTTCATAGAAAAAGTTTTAAAATAAAGAAAATTGAAGCCTTAAAAGAAAACAGAAGTTTATTTTAGATAATTAATGATAAAATATCCAATAACTTTAAAGGAAAAACATGTTCAATAAAATCAGAGTCTCTACTAAAATAATTATTCCAATAGTGATCATCCTTGCTCTAGGAAATATAATTACCAATTATATTACAACTAGTCAAATGAAAACATTATCACAAAATAGTGCAAAAGCATCTTTAGGGATGTTAACAGACTCTATATTTATTACACTTAGAAATGCAATGAATACAGGCGATCCAGTAGTTATTAAACATGCTGAGGAACAAAGTAGAAATGAGATTAAAGGGCTTACTAGTTTAGTAGTTGCTAAGAGTAAAGGTACTATAGAGATGTATTCACCACAAGAATCATTTACTACAGATAAAGATATTTTAAATATTTTTGCAACTAAAAAAGAGCAATTTAAAAATATAACTAAAGAAAATTCTCATTTTATTAGAGTATTAAGACCTATGATAGCTACACAAGATTGTTTAATGTGTCATGCTAATCAAAAAGAGGGGGATGTTATAGGGGTAATTGATCTTACCTTTTCGCTAGATGAGTCTGATGCAATTATATCTGAAACTATTATATTTATTTTATCAATATCTCTTATATTTATTCTTATAACTTTGGCAACAGTATGGTTTGTAGCTAAAAAGGCTACACAGCCACTGAATGATCTTCAAGAGGGTCTTGGATTATTTTTCTCATTTTTAGCAAAAGAGAGAGATACTATAGAACCATTTAAAGTTCATAGTATGGATGAGATAGGTGAGATGGTTGTTGTTATTAATGATAATATTTCTAAAACAATAAAAGGGTTAAATCAAGATAGTCAAGCTATCCAAGAGAGTGCAAATATTTGTGAACAAGCATCATTAGGAAATTTAAATGTTAAAATTACAACTGTTGCAAATAATCAAGAGATAAATAATTTAACCAATATTGTAAATAATCTATTATCATCACTTAACTATAATATAAATAGAGTATTGAAAAATTTAGATTCTTATGCAAATGATGAATATAATACAAGAATAGCATCAAAAGGGAAAACTACAGGTGAAGTTAAAAAGCTATTTAATCAAGTTGATATACTTGGTGAAACATTAACAAAATTAAGTGGTCAGAATTTAAGAAATGGTAAAGCATTACAACAAACTTCTGAAGAGTTCTCTATAAATGTAGAGAAACTAGCAACATCTTCAAATCAACAAGCAATCTCATTAAACCATACAGCAGAATCTTTAAATGAAGTTACAACTAATTTACAAAAAACAACAAAAAATACTAAAAACATGTCTGAGTTTGCAGTAAAAGTAACTAGTTCATCTACTAAAGGTCATAAGTTGGCAACACAAACAGCAACATCTATGGAAAATATAAATATAAAAGTAAATGCGATAAATGAAGCAATAAGTGTAATCGACCAAATTGCTTTCCAAACAAATATATTATCTTTAAATGCAGCAGTTGAAGCTGCAACTGCTGGTGAAGCTGGAAAAGGTTTTGCAGTTGTTGCACAAGAGGTAAGAAATCTTGCTTCAAGAAGTGCTGACGCAGCTAGAGAGATAAAAGATTTAGTAGAGGTAGCAACATCTCAAGCAAATGAGGGAACTCAAATAGCAAACGAGATGATTGAGGGATATAAGGTGTTAAACGAAAATATCACATCTACTACTTCAATTATTGATATTGTAAGTGATGATACAAATAAACAAAGAGTTAAGATAGAAGCAATTAACAATGATATTACAAAATTGGATAAAATAACAAAAGAAAATGCAAATATAGCTGATGCAACAAATTTAATTGCACAGCAAGCAAGTAATATTGCACAAAAAATAGTAGATGATGCAACTGGAAAAGTTTTTGAAGGTAAAGATAATGTTAAGATGAGAGAAAATATTATGGACCCTTTCTTTGATGGAAAAGAGAAAAGAAAAGTAGAAAGTGGGCTTAAAAATGAAAGAAGATCTTCAAGAGGAACAAAAGCTGATAGAAAATCATAAAGATATTCAAAATTTAGAATTAGAAGACTTAATAAAATATAGTAAAACTGTTAGAGTTTTATATGTTGAAAGTGATAATTATTTTAGAGAAAATAGTTTTGGTGTCTTTAAAGTTTTTTTTCATCGTATAGATACGGCAAGAGATGGGCAAGAGGGATTTGAATATTTTAAAAATAATAAATATGATTTAATTATCACCTCTATTGATATGCCTAATATGACTGGTGTAGAGATGATTACGAAGATTAGAGAGATAAGTAAAAATATCACTATACTTATCACATCTTCAGATACTAATAATTTTATAGATTTAATTAGACTTGGGATTGATGGATATATATTAAAGCCTGTCGAGGTAAAACAATTTACTAGTATTATACAGAAAGTTATAGAGAAACTAGAAAATAAACAAAAAATATATGAATATAAAAATTATTTAGAACAAAAAGTAAATGAAAAAACAAAAGAACTGGAGATATTTAATACAAATTTAGAGCAAAGAGTTAAAGATGAGATAGCTAAAAATAAAGATAAAGATAAACTTATTATTGAACAAACTAAAATGGCATCTTTAGGTGAGATGATTGGAAATATTGCACACCAATGGAGACAACCTTTATCAGTTATATCAATAGGTGCAACAGGATTAAAATTACAAAGTGAACATGGATTACTTACAGATCAATTACTAAATAAAACATGTGATTCAATAAATGATAACGCTCAATACTTGTCAAAAACCATAGATGATTTCAAATGTTTTATAAAAGGGGATAGAAAGTTTAAACAATTTAATTTAAAAAATATATTCGATAATTTTATTAGTATTGTTGATAGTTCAATTAAAAATTACGATATTAATTTAATACTAGATTTAAATGAAGAGATTATTATGAATGGTTATGAAAATGAATTAATTCAATGCTTTATAAATATATTTAATAATTCTGTTGATGCACTAAATGATACAAAAACTGAAGATAGTATGGTATTTATATCAATAAAAAAAGTTGATAGCAATGCTCTTATTATATTTAAAGATAATGCCGGTGGTATATCAGATGATATTATAAAAAAGATATTTGATCCATATTTTACTACAAAACACAAATCTCAAGGGACAGGTTTAGGGCTTAATATCACTTATAGATTAATAGTAGATGGGATGAATGGAACTATTGAAGTAAATAATCAAAACTTCATATATAATAAAGAAAAACATAATGGAGCTGAGTTTACAATCTCTTTACCTATTTAATTTATAAGTGAGCTAACCCTTTTATAATTTCTGTAATAATTTATAAGGGTCATAAGCAAAACTGTAATAACTCCCATAATCCAATATATAAACCATTGAGAGATCATCCCAATAAATCCATCTTCATAATAAAAATCAACAACTTGAAAAACTAGAAAAAACCCTATTGCAGATTGTATTGACGGGGTATTGTTTTTATTATAATCTATTATTTCAAAGCCACTTAGCTTTTTCTTAAAATAATAAGATATTAAAAGTATAGGAAATATTGCTAATATAAATAGATATTCATCAGTTATAATATTAACAGTTTTAAAAGTTCCTAAAAACATAAGATATACACTTATTATTATAATAAATGAGATTGAAAATAAAAATTTTATATTTATTGAATTGTTTTTTATCATTTAATTTATTTACTCTTTCATACTTGGATTTAATTTTAACAATACCAAATCAGCCAATATATTTCCCAACAGTGTTAAAAATGCACCAATTATAAGTATCCCCATAATCACAGGATAATCTCTACTCAATGCAGATTGAAAAAATAGTAAACCCATCCCATCAATTGAAAATATTGTTTCAAGTATCACACTGCCTCCGATAATTCCTGGTAAACTAAGTCCTAGTAAGGTTATCACTGGTGGATATAGATTTGGTAAGATATAGTATCTTAAAATCTGTTTTGATTTAAGTCCCCTAGCCTTTGCAAAAAATATATAATCACTTTTTAAAATCTCTAAAGTCAAAGACCTAATATACAAAGTCAAACTCCCAATACCACCAAATATTATAATACTAATAGGTAAAATAAGATGCCATGCAGTATCTAAATAATATTCTAATGTACCCTCCTCTATATCACTATTGTGTAACCCTGCTATTGGTAAAACTTCCCAAGTAACTGCAAATACTAAAACTCCTAAAAGTGCTAAATAAAACGATGGTAAAGAGAAACTTAAAAGTGAAAGTTGCCCTACAAATTTATCAAAAAGTTTATCTTTATTCAGCGCTGCTTTTATACCAAGATATAAAGATAATACAAATATAAAAAACATACTTATAATATTTATAGTAAGAGTTATAGGGATTCTACTTATTATCTCATCTTTTACCATAGCACCACTGCTAAATGAGATACCAAAATCTAACATTGTGATATTTTTCACCCAAGAGAAAAACTGTATATATAAAGGTTTATCTAGTCCATAAACCTCTTTTAGCTGCTCTAGTGATTCTTTTGTAATATTTGGATTTAACTCCCCTGATGCAAAAAAACTGTTTGGGGCAAGATTAATAGCTGTAAATGATATAAGTGATATTATAAATAACATCACAAAAAGATATATAATTTTTTTTAAAAATATATTTTTCATTATCTCTTTTGTATAGCAACAACTGCTATTGCAAATCCACCATCATGGGTGATGCTCAATGATGAGTTTTTTATATTAAATTTTTTTCGTATCTTTTTTTTATATTTTAACTTTGGTGCATTTTTTTTAGTTTTTGTAATTTTTATATCATGAAAACTACATTTTGCACCTATACCAGTTCCAATTGCTTTACTAGCAGCCTCTTTTGCAGCCCAAAATCCAGCTGCTGTTGATGGGCTTTTAACTAAATTAATCTCATCATCACTTAAAAATCTTTTTAAAGTTTTAGAACCAAACTTTTCAATAAGTTTTTCAATACGAGATATTACAACTATATCAACACCAATCATATACTATCCAAATATCTCTCTAATATAATTTTTGCAGCAACGCTGTCAAGCCGCCCATCTCTTTTATGTTTAAATACACCCATTGTAAGCTCTTTTGCTTCTTGTGTACTTAGGTTTTCATTTTGGAAAACAATCTCACCTTTAAACTCTAAAAGCTTTGAGAAGTGGTCTACTCTTTTCATCATATCTTCACTTGCTTTTGGGTAACCAATAACTAAAGTATCAATCTCCCACTCTTTTAAAAACTTATCTACATCAGCACTTGCCTGATTTCTGTTTTTTCTTATAATTGCCTCTTGTGGATTTACTATCTTTGATGCCATTGATATTGCACACCCAATTCTTTTTAGTCCTATATCTATACTTGCATATTTTTTTTCCATACTAATCCAATAGCTCACTAGCTATTTCAAATTTATTTGCTGTCATAAGATGTACTTTTGGATGAATCTTTTGAATTGATTTTAATAAATTTGAACTAAGTTCCATTCCAACTTTTCTCTCTTGATCTTTACTAATTTTACTAGCAACTGTAAGCTTATCAATCCAATCTTGAGGCACATAGATTCCTGGTACATGGGAGTGTAAAAACTGAGCAGTTCTTAGTTGAGTAATAGGAAAAATACCTAATATAAGTTGAGATTTATTTCTGTGATCACTAAAATTATCTTTAGCATTTTCAAATAATCTTATCATCTGTTTTGCATTTTCTATATCATAAACAGGTTGAGTTATAATACCTTTTGTACCATTTAAAATTTTTTTACTCATCTTTTTCTCTAAAGATTTCATATTTTTAGCAAATGAATTTATAACTGTAAATGGATATATTGTTTTAGGTGCTGTTTTAAAAGGTTTTCCTGCATAATCCATACCATTGTTAAAAGAGTTTATTATCTCTAAAAGCATTGTAGAGTTTGATTCAAATACACCTTTTGATCGTGGTTGGTCACTCATATGAGCAGGATCACCTGTAAGTGCTAATATTGCTCGTACATCAAAATCATTTGCACCTAATAGATCAGATTGAAGTGCTATTTTATTTCTATCTCGCATACTCATTGTTGCTATTACTGGCTTTTTAAATTTTTGTTGTAACTTTATAGATGCAAACAGTGCATTATATTTTAACTTTGCTAATGGATTATCTGTTGTACTAAATCCATCAACCTTTTTATCTAAATCATATTGTTCAATTTTTTCAATTATATTATCAAATATTGGTTCGTGTGTTGGTGTAGTTTCTAGCGTAATATATCTATCTTCTTGTAATTTCTGTATAAGTGTATCAAACATTTATATTTAACCTTTTGTACTAAATCAATTTCTAACGAAATTGTCGTTATAATTGCCGATATTATAACATAAAGGTTTTAAATAATGAAGTTAGCAGTATTTGATTTTGATTCTACATTAATGGATGGTGAAACTATAGATTTTTTTGCAGCCCAGCTTGGTCTGGAAGAGAAAGTTGCATCCATAACTGAAAAAGCTATGAATGGAGAGTTAGATTTTTTTGAAAGTTTAATCACTAGAGTTGAGCTATTAAGAGGCTTAGAGTATGAAAAAGTTATAGAGATTGGTAAAAACCTACCTTTAATGCCAGGTGCTATGGAGATTATTCCTGCACTTCAAGACAGAGGATATAAAGTTATTTGCTTTAGTGGTGGTTTTAGAGTTGGGACTACACCAGCTCTTATAAAATTAGGACTTGATGCTGACTTTTCAAATGTTTTACACCATAGAGATGGGATACTAACAGGACTTGTTGGTGGAGATATGATGTTTGACTATAGTAAAGGTGATATGATACAAAGAATTCAAAACTTACTAGGTATCGATAGAGCCGATACGCTTGTTGTTGGTGATGGGGCAAATGATAGAAGTATGTTTGCTCATGCAGATAAAAGAATAGCTTTTTGTGCAAAAGATATTCTTAAAAAAGAGGCAAATATAATAATCGATGAAAAAGATTTAACTAAAATATTAGATTATATTTAGTTAGAAAGTTAATTAATTTTAACGAACGAATCACCATTGGCTCTATATAATTCAACTGAGTAATCTACTTGGTTGTTTTTTATAGATACACCTTCAAACTTATTCAAATTCCCACTTAAGAAATATTCTACCCCTAAAATCACAGAGTAGTTAACCCAACTATAGACAATATTATTATTTATTAGTGAATTATACTCAATTAGATCATTAGGAAGTTTTCCAATAGAGTTAGCAATAATAATATTTCTCCTATCTGGTCTTTGAGTTAAAGAGAATAAAAAAGGTGAATAGTTTAATTGTGTAGAAAGTATCTGCTTTGTATTTACCTCTAGTGCATATATTTGAGAAAGAATTATTGAGCTTTTAACAATTGGGGTATTTAAAATTATTACAGAGTTTTTTACTTTTCTATTTTTTAAAAAATACTTATATAAGCCGTTTTTATCATCTATTTTTTTGCTATAGTTTATCTCTTGATTATTAAGGTAGCTATGTAAAACTGAACCAATTTTTGAATTATCGTAAAAATTTACCAATGGTCTTTCATTGTTATATTGAAGTAATTTTTCAAATTGTTTTTTATAACTTATTCCACCATAAATTAATTCTAAATTAGTTGTATTAAAAGTTAACTCAGAATCATAACTATTAATCAATGGTAAATAGATTTGTAGTCCTGCTATTGATTTAATCTCTTTCAATTGAGATAATCTATTTGATGTTATCATCAATATTACTTTTTTAATACCATTTTTATCAATCTCTTCGAATATTTTTACTAAGTTATTTTCATCTTGCTTATCTATATCATAGGTTTCAACCATAAAATTATTATTTTTATATAATAAATATGTATTTATTGAAGCAGTTACCTCTAATGCATATTTACCTATTTGCGATGATGAAAAAACAATAGCTACACTATCACTCTTCTTAAAATCATTACTTATTTTATCATCTTCACTAAAACTTTCCTCTTTTTTTTCAATAATTATATCTATTTTTTTTTCAATACTTTTTTTAGAAGCAACTTGTGAACTATATCCTATATTTCTTTGTGTTTGGGCACATCCCAAAAATAAAAAAATACTAATAATAACAACTAATACACTCTTCATAGCTTCTCCAATAAGTTTTTAATTTTTGTTAAATCTTTAAACATTCTTTGTTTATAAGATGGATTCTTATAAACAAATTCTGGATGTAACAGTGGAATTAATTTTATCCCATTATAATCATAAATATTTCCAGTAACATCCATCAGCTTTTCATCACTTTTCATAAAAAGATTAAAAGCAAAATCAAGTGTAATTATAATTTTAGGCTTTGCAATCTCAATTTGCTTATAGATATAGTTTTCACAGGCATCAACTGCATTATGAAACTGTGTTATATTTTCTTTTGCACTACACTTAACAATATTTGTAAGATAAACATCATTAAACTTTAATAATAAAACTTTTTCAATCATATCTTTAAAAGTTTGCATCACCTGATTAGATTTGAATAAATAATGGTTTGTCCCAATAATGTATATATTACTTAAACTATCACCAACTCCATATACAAACTTTTCATCACTCTTGGATAGATCACATAAACTACAATGGGATACATCCATTATAAGTTCATCGATTGTATTTGGTAATTTAGAAATATTTTTATTTAACTTACAATTTATAGCATCTATATATTCAATACCAAAGTATCTATAGCTATCTAAAAGTTTTAAAACTTCACTCTTTTTACTATTTATCATTGCCCATTGTACAAAATTTTCTCTTTTAACTACTTTTGTTCCAATATATGGAACATTAGATTAATTTTACTTGACATTTGTTCCAATATTTGGTACACTTACGGAAATAATAAATAACCAAGGATATATATGACTGCACCATCAATAAAAACAGGACCAAGTTTAAGAAAATTAGAATCAGATTTAGAGGTAAATAAAACAACATTACACAACTGGAAACAATCAAGACCAAAACTTTATGAATTTATAATTGAATCATATGAGCATAGAAATGCATTAAAAGAAAATATTATGTTTTTAATTGATCAAAAACAAAAACTTGAAGAGAGAATTACACAAGAGCAAAAAAAAGTATCATAGATATTAAATATTTTTTTTAGAAATAAAAAAAGGGGGAGTTGATCTCTCAACTCCCCCTTTTTTATCTAAAATATAATTTTATTTATATCTATGTGTAATTCGACCTTTATCAAGTGAATAAGGTGTAATTTCTACTCTTACTGTATCACCTAGTAAAATTTTAATGTAATGCATTCTCATTTTACCAGAGATATGACACAATACAATGTGTCCATTGTCTAATTCTACTCTAAATGTAGCATTTGGTAAAACCTCTATTACTTTACCATCAACTACAATTACATCATCTTTAGCCATATTGATCCCTTTAATTTAGTTAATTGCAGTTAATATCTGCGCTTTGCCATTTACAATAGCAACTTGGTGTTCATAGTGACTTGTTCTTAAACCATCTGCACTTCTCACAGACCATTTATCTTTTTTGTCAACTATAGGTTCCTCATCTTTTTGACATATCATAGGTTCAATACAAAAAATCATACCATTTTTTATTTTTGGACCTTGTTTAGGATTTGGAGAATCTAAATAGTTAGGTACTTCAGGATCACAATGAGGCTCTCGACCTATTCCATGACCACAAAATTTAACCAATGGAGTATATCCTCTATCTAGTATAAACTCCTCTAAAGCTAAACTTAACTCTTTAAATCTCATCCCTTGTTTAATAATATCAATTGCATAATACAAAGCATCTTTACTACAAGCGATCAATGCCTCATCCTCTTTACTGATATTTCCAATTGGCATAGTAATAGCAGCATCACCATACCAACCTTCAATCTCACTACCTATATCTAGTCCTAAAATATCACCATCTTTTAACACAGTATCATCTGGTACTCCATGAATAATAACTTCATTTAGAGAGGTACATACAGCATTTGGGAAACCATAAAGTCCTTTAAAAGCAGGTCTTGCTCCTAAACTTCTTAAATAATTTTCACCCATTGCATCTACTTCTAAAAGTGTCATACCAGCTTTTACATTTTCTTTAAGATAATTCAATGTCTTCCCCACAGCTTGACCAGCTGTGTGAAGTTTTTCTATATCTTGAGGTTTTCTTAGTGGTATAGCCATAATTTAATTATAAGCCTGTCGCACTAAGAGTATTATATTTATCATTGTATTGTTGTGCTTCAATTTTTCTCATTGTATCAATAGCAACTTGTACAACAATTAAAACAGCTGTTCCACCAAAGAAAAATGGTACACCCATAGCTTTAACTATAAGCCAAGGAACAGTAGCAACTAATCCTAAGTAAACAGAACCCCATAATGTTAATCTGCTAGCTGTATCATTTAAAAATTCAGATGTGCTTCCACCAGGTCTTACACCAGGGATAAATCCACCTTGTTTTTTTAAGTTCTCAGCAATATCTTTTGCATTAAATGTAATTGATGCATAAAAATATGCAAAAAACACTACAAAAAGAAATGTAAGTAGATTAAATGTATAACTATTTGGATTTAAATAATCAGAAAGGGCTATTAGTGTTTCATTTTGTGTCCCTTGTAAAATTGTTGCAGGGAACATTAAAATAGCACTTGCAAAAATTACTGGAATAACACCACTAAGATTTACTTTAATAGGGATATAATTCATAATCTTTTTATTTTGATTTTGCATCATAACTTTTCTACTATATGAAACAGGAACTCTTCTTTCACCTAATTCAACATATATAATAGCACCAACTGTACCTAATATAACAACTAAAATAGCAATTATAGTTAAAAAACTCATTTGACCATTATTTACTAAATCAACTGAACCACCTATTGCACTTGGAATTGCAGAAACAATACCAGCAAAGATAATTAAAGAAATACCATTTCCAATACCTCTTTGAGTAATCTGTTCACCAATCCACATAAGCATCATAGTACCAGCAACCATAGATATTGTAGCAATAGCAACAAATGTATTCATATCAATCATTATAGCACTTTGTCCAGCAGCACCTGTTAGAGAATTTAATCCCATAGAAACACCTATAGCTTGAATCAATGTTATAACAATAGTAGCATATCTGATAATTTGCATATACTTTTGCATCCCATCTCTCTCTTTTTTCATTTTACCAAGAGTTGGAAAAGTAGCAGCTAGAAGCTCCATAATAATAGAAGCAGTAATATAAGGCATAATACCTAAAGAGATAATACTTAATCTTTCAACAGCATTACCACTGAACATATTAACTAAACCTAAAGCATTATTTGAATTTGTGTCGAAGAATTCTTTTACGACAGTTAAGTCGACCCCAGGTACTGGCACATATGCCAATACTCTGTATATTAAAATAAAACCTAATGTTATTAGAATCTTATTTAGTAAGTCTTTATTCATGGTAACTAGTTACCAGTTGTTGTTACATTTTCGTCTTTTATCTTAGAAACCATATCTTTTGCAGTTGAACCAATAAGTTTAACTTTTGTAATCTCTTTAGATAATTTATAAACTGATTTGATAGATTCCATTGTAATCTCTTCTAAGTTTGCAACTTTAACTACTTTATCAACATTGATAGAGTAAGGTTTAACAACTCTTGAGAAGAAACCAGTTTTTGGCATTCTTTTTTGGATTGGCATCTGCCCACCCTCAAATCCTCTTTTAATTTTGTAACCAGATCTTGATTTTTGACCTTTGTTACCTCGAGTAGAAGTCTTACCCATTCCTGAACCTTGACCTCTTCCTACTCTTTTTGTATTTGTTGTACTACCAGCAGCTGGTTGTAAATCTTGTAAAATTGACATACTATTATCCTTTAATCTTAGCTAATGCTTCAACAGTAGCTTGAACAAGGTTATTAGGATTGTTAGATCCTAATGACTTAGCAATAATATCTGTAATACCTGCAAGCTCTAGAACCGGTCTTGCAGCACCACCAGCAATAAGCCCTGTACCCTCGCTAGCTGGTTTAAGTAAAATTCTACTTGCATTATATTTATATTCAATATCATGATTAATAGTTGAACCATTAAGCTTGATTTTTACTAAAGATTTAAATGCATCATCTAATGCTTTTTTAATAGCATCTGGAACCTCTTTTGCTTTACCAACACCAAAACCTACAGTACCATTTTTATCACCAACAACTACTAAAGCAGTAAATCTAAATCTTCTACCACCCTTAGCAACTTTTGTAACTCTACCTATTTTAACAATAGCTTCTTCGAAATCATCTCTGTTAATTGCCATCATTGCCCCTTAAAGTTTGATATCATTGTCTCTTAATGCATCAGCAAAAGTTGCTACTACACCATGATACAAGTATCCATTTCTATCAAATACTACTGCTGCAATATCTTTAGATTTTAAAGTTTCAGCTAAAGTAGCTGCTACTTTTACTACATTTTCTTTATTAACAGATAATTTAAGTGCTCTACTATCAACTGCTGCAACTGTATTACCTGTTACATCATCAATAGCTTGTGCATAAAAATATTTGTTTGACTTGAAAATACTTAATCTAGGCATATTAGTAGTTCCACTAACATTACCTCTAACTCTTCTTTTTCTTCTTAATCTTAAAGCATTCTTTTTTGCTAGATCTTTTGCTCTACTCATATTTTTATACCTTATTTCTTAGCTGTTTTACCGGCTTTTCTAACGATGTGCTCG
>JAYEOQ010000125.1:0-13881 GCA_034723215.1 Campylobacterota bacterium
AAAAAACCTTTTTTATATTTCCCAACTATTTTTAATGCTTGTTTTTGATTGTTATTTAAAGTATCAAAAAGTAATCTATAACTTGAATCTTTTGAATTTATAATCTCATCTACTATTTCATCAATTTTCTCTTTAGTAACTTCTTTTTCTTTTTCAACATAACATAAGTGCAATATATGCTGAATCATTTTGGTTTCACCATCGCTAATATTATATATATAATCAATAATTTCATCATCTATTAGGAGATATTTCATTGCATATTCTTTTATATCATCTTTATTTAATGGTTGAAGTTCAAAATGTGTTGCAAGTTCATACAATGGTGCTTTATATTCAAATAATGATGTTAAAAGATGTCTTTTTGAACCTAAAAATATATATGATATATTACTTCTATTTTGAATATACTTTCTTAATATTGCATCTAACTTTATATCTTTTATTGTACATATTTGTTGAAATTCATCTATTGCTATAACTATTTGTTGAGTTTTACTTAATTTATCTATTGTTTGAAAAAAATCTTCTAGCATCTCTTCAAAAGTTAGAGTAGATACAATTGGTTTTATTGAATATTCAAGTGTATTTGGATCTATTGTTGGTTCTACTCTTACTCTTTTAAATAAAGATGTTAAGGTTTTAATTGCACTCTTTAAATCTGTTTTTTGTATATTTGATAAAGATTGAAGTAGTAACTTCACAAAATCCTCTTTAGTAGAAATATCAAATATATCTACATAAATAGTCAAGTAAACATCTTTATTTAAATCAAAAAATTTATTTATTAAAGATGTTTTTCCCATCCTTCTTTTTGAGTGTATTAGTAAATTGTTTGAATACTTTACTATATCAGATAACTTTTTTATTTCGTTATCTCTACCGAAAAATTCAGAAACTGTTGAAATTTTATCATAAGGAAATGGTGAATGCATAATTAAACCTTAGTATTTATTTTTAGATACTATTAGTATAATATATAATCTTACTTTTGTCAATACTAATAGTATCATTTTTTAGATTCTATTAGTAAGCCAATAAACCATTCATATTATTAACCATAGCAGAGACAGTTCCATTCATTATTTTTTCCATAAATTTTTCCATCTTGTCCTCTTTTGACCAAACTGGTTTTGATACTCCGCTTAGTTCAACTACTAAAGATTTTGCTCTAGATATTGTCGCTACTTCATCAACAAGCCCTACATTTTTTGCTTGTATTGATGTAAATATATGTGCATCTGCATATTTTTTATGTTCATCTTTTTTTAATTTTCTTGCATTTGAGACATCTGTTATAAACATATCATAAGTACTACCAATCACATTTTCCAACTCTTGCTTTTCTGCTTTTGTCCATTTTCTTGTTGGAGTTCCAGCTTCTTTATATGTACCTATTTTTACTGTTTGTGTTTTTACACCAATTTTAGATAATAGTTCACTAGCATCTACACTTTGCATAATCACACCAATAGAGCCAATCATACTTCCAGGATTTGCAACTATTTTACTAGCCCAAATTGAACTATAGTAACTTCCACTAGCCATAATACCACTTGCATAAGCTACAACAGGTTTAATAGCATTTAACTCTTTAATTGCATAAGCTATCTCAACAGAAGGGGCTACAGCACCTCCTGGGGAATTTACTGATAAAAGTACACCTTTAATTTTATTATCTTTTTTTGCTTTATTAATTTTTTCTAAAATCTCATTTGCACTGATAATAGGACCAGAAAGTTCTATTGTTTGTAGATTTACCACTTGTAAATCTTTTGGATCTGTACTATTTGCAACATAAAATATTATTGTCAAAAATAATACTGTTTTAAAATTTCTTTGTATAAATCTAATTGGTGCCGTTATTGGCCAAAATATTTTACTTATTAAGTTCATCTTTTCCTCTTATATATGTTTTATCTACATCTGTTGTATGTAAAAGTATTGAAACTGCTAAATTTTCTTTGTCTTCTATAAAATCTGGCAATTTAAAACTAATTATATCTGCATCATAATCTTTTCTTAAAATACCTTTTTTAAGTCCCAAAGCACTAGCCCCACCACTTGTAACTGCTATTAAAAGCTTTTTTGCTAAATCATTAGCTTCTAAATTTGTATGCATAAAAAATGAATTTCTTATCTCTTCAAACATATTTAAAGTATGATTTGAACTAAGTCCATCTGTACCCATAGCTAGTGGTATATCATCAAGATAAGATAGATTTAAAATAGTGTTATTCAAAAGTCTATTTGAACTTGGACAGTGAATCACTGATGCCCCTAACTCTTTTATTTGAGCCAACTCTTTTTCATTTGCCTCTACACAATGTGTAAATGAAAGATTTTTAATACCTTTAAATTGAGCTAAAAATTCACTTGGTTTTGTAAATGACTGATGTTGGTCTAACATATCTTTAAAAAATAGTTCAAACTCACCTGTGGAGTAGTTTAGCCAATCATTTTCAGCTTTTGACTCTTGAAAATGAGCTGATACTGCCATATCTCTGCTTTTTGCAATTTTTAAAACTTCTCTTATTAAAAAAGGGTGAGTTGAATATGGTGAGTGGATTGCAATAGCAGGGGTGAAACTATCACTTTTATTTGCAATTGCTGATTTTAACTTCTCTTGAAAGTCAAGAAAAAGAGTATCTATCATATCAGCTTTACTACCTAAAACTTCTGTAAAATAAACTACATTTATAGGAGATTTTATACAAGAGTTCATATCAAAACCATACGAACTAATAGCCCCAACTGTGGTTGTACCATTTTGAACCATTTTTTCCAACTCAGTATCTATAAGTTTTTGGGTTGCTTTTTCTATTAACTCTTCTCTATTTGCAATTACTGAAAAAAGCCATTTAACAAAATTTCCATACTTTAGAGTTGTTTTATTTGCACTAAATTCAAGATGAACATGTGTATTTATAAGCCCTGGCATAAGGATAGAGTTAGTCCCCATATACTCAAACTTATCATTTAAATATTTTTCTCTTAACTCTTCGATACTACCCAGATCTAAAATTTTTTCATTAAATACAATCGCACCATTTTTAATAATCGAAAATGAATCATCACAACTCACTAACCAATCAGCATATATAAACTTCATCAATCTACCTTATAAATATTTATAATTTTAGTAATGAGATTTTAGTACAATTTTACTTAAGATGATGTTCAGTGGGAAGTTTAAAAACTTGCCCACTCATCATCGTCATTATTAGAAACCACAGGTTTTATTGTTTTTTTTGTTTCTACTTTAGTTTGTGACTGTTTTGAAGTTGGTTTTACTGTTTTTTTAATATTTGTCTCTATTTTACGATGCTCAGTACCCTTAAATTCTAAATCTAAATTATGTTCCCTTTTTTTAAGCTTATCCTTCCCTTCAAACTCTTTCTCATCTGCACTTTTTAATACCATTTTTGCTAAGGCGTCTGTTTGTAAAGCTATATCATTAGTAGCCGATGCAATATTTGCATTTTCTTGTGTTTTTTGGTCAAGTGATGTAACAGCATCATTAATCTGTTCTATCCCTATTTGTTGCTCTTTTGATGCCATCTCAACATCTGAAATCATATCAATTGTTTTTGTTATATTCTCATTTAATCCATGATAACCTGATATCATTTTATCAGCTATCATTTTACCATTATTTGCTTTCTCTGTTGCATTATAAACTAAAGCTTTTATCTCATTTGCAGCTTCAGCACTTCTTGATGCAAGATTTCTTACCTCTTGAGCAACTACAGCAAACCCTTTTCCAGCTTCACCCGCAGTAGCTGCTTCAACTGCGGCATTTAAAGATAATATATTTGTCTGAAATGCAATTTGATCAATCACACCAATAGCATCATTAATTGCTGTTACCTCTTTATCTATTTCATCCATCGCTTTTGTTGTTTGGGCAGCCAACTTCTCACCATCATTTGCTGATTCTGTAACTTTTTTTGCATATTGAGACATATTTACAACCGTTGTTGTGTTACTTACAATATTTGATGTAATCTCCTCTAATGCAGCAGCTGTTTCCTCTAAAGCAGCTGCTGATTCACTAGAGTTTTTATTTAAAAGGTTAACATTCTCCAATAGATCACTAGAACTTTCATCCAAAGTTATACCATTTGTTTTATTTTCAACTAGCATTACAGTTATTGTTTTTTGAAGATTATTGATATCTTTAATTAAAGTATCAAATACTCCACCTTTTTCTACACAATCCAGAACCAAGCTATTTCTATAATCTTGTTTTGAATATTCACCCAATAGTTTTTGCATTTTCTCAAATCTTCTCTTCATACTATCAATCATACTATTAATAGTATCTTTTAAATCATTTAATGCATGATTATTTGATGAAGTACTAATAGTTGCAGAACACCACCCATCAGATACCCTTTTTAAAACATTTTTAGATTCTTCAACTAAAAGCATATCACCTTTTATTCCATCTTCAATTGTTTGTAAGTAATCATTAAAATTTTTGGTAATTTTTCCTATCTCATCTTGAGAAATAACCTCAATTTTAGAGCTTGAATCATTTGACTTAATAAGATTTAAGATACCTTGATTTAAACCATTTAAAGGAGATATAACAACTTTTCTTAAAATACTGATTAATGCAATTAATATAAATAATACCAGACCAACAATAATAGTTAAAGCTATATTTATAATCTCATGTGCACTATCTACTGCTGTATTCACTTTGCTTAAGGGGCTACCTACTATAGCGATACCAAGTTTTTCACCTCTAAAATCTTTAATATCAATGTAAGTATATAAATATTTATCTGTTATATATTTTTTATCCATTAAAAACTTATCTATATCGATACTTTTTGCATCACCAAGAAACTCATCATCAACAAATTTTTGTGAAATAATATAGTTTGTTTTATATATCTTTTCTGCCTGAAATGTTTTGACTGAAGAGACTCTCTTATCCATAAGTAATAAAAATCCATCTTTATTTTTATTAAACGCTTTGGCAACTGAGTTTAAACCTTGCATAAACTCTAATGAACCTAAGTGTTTACCATCATTTGAAGTTACAGGAACAACAGAACGAAGTGATAATCCAGCTTTTCCAAGTTCAAAAGTATTTACAGCTGTTTTCATCTGATTTACTTTGACTACAGAGTGTCTAAATGAACTTAAATCATCACCATATTTATTAAGTTTCCAAATTCTTACAAAAGAGTTATTATCTTTTGTATGAACATGAACTTTAACATTTTTAAATGGTGTACTTGCCTTCAAACTCTTACCTAAGTTCTTTAAACTTTTTATGGCAATATCTCTATTGTTTTCCTCTAAAGCTTGTTTTATTTTACCATCATTGGCAACAGAAACTGCATTTGAGATACCTACATCTTTTTTTAATTGTAATTTATCTTCTGCTTCTATCTGTAAATTTTTTACAAATACTGCATCTACATCTTTTTCAATTTTAACGGAATAAAAATTTAAAATTAAAAACCCCACCAACAATGATATTGAAGAGACAATAACAACTGATAAACTAACTTTTTTTGATATTGATTGATTTTTAAACATCACATAACCCTTTTTATAAATATAACAAAATTTAATATGTAATCCTATTATAAAATTGTGGCAAAAGTGTGTGCTAAGTTAAAATAGTTTAATTATAATCCTCTTTATTGTATATAACTATCTGCTTTTTAGATCTGTATATACCAATATGTCCTGCTTTTATTGTAATATTTTTTTTAGTTGGTTTATCTTTTTTGTTTTTAAAATATAGTTTAATTTTTATTAACTTAGAGTTATTATAATAATATAAATACCCTTTTTTATAACTCCCTTTTAAATTTGTTATCATCTCATTTTGATACTTATCTTCAAATAGGTCAAAACCACTGCCATCTAAATATAAACTTTTATATTTTATATCACTAGGTATCTTTTTAATATAACTAACTATTTTTATCTCTTTTAGACCATTGTACTGATCAATCTTATCTATTACAATATCATAGCTTTTGCCTAAAATAAATTGTTTTGGTGGATTATACACCATAATAGCTCTATTATTTTTTTGTTTTATTATTGCAATTTTATTAGTTTTAAATATCACCACAATATTATGTAGTTTTGTCGGTTTATTTATCTGTTCTATATTATAAAGATCAGATATTGTTACAACCTCATCTAATCTCTTTTTTTCTCTCTTTATACTCTTTAGTTGTAAAGATGTTGAAAAAGTTGCATATATAGGAAGATGGTCAGAGTATCCTCTTTTTTTACCCCTATTCCATCTTATTATTTTATGTTTTTTATATAAATAACTTGGCTTAAATACATTAAAACTATTTTCTACATAAGAGATATTTTTATTATCAAATAATCCTTTAGAGATTAAAATATTATCAGGGGTATTATTCTCCCCCTTAAATATCGAACTAAAACGATTTTGTTTTTTTAACTCTAACCATAAGTTATAATGAACAACTCTTTTAAAATCAAAGATATTCTCTTTCCTTACAAAGTTCTCTTCCATAGTTGTATTTAAAATCTGATTTATGGCTGTTATCCCATAGGTGTCATTAAGTTTTTTATCATATTTAAAAGTTTGGTATTCATTATAATTTGAGTTTAGATCACCTAAAATAATATAATCCTCATTAGAGTACAAACTCTCTATATCATTTTTCAATGCAGTTGCATATACTATTCTCTTACTTTCACTTGCTCTTTTTGAACGCCAATGGTTTACATAAATTATAAGTGATTTGTTATCAATATTAATAGTAGCTTTTAATATATCTCTTGCATACTTATCATATTTATCCACTTTTATTTTTACAGTTTTTACAATTGCGAACTTACTTATAAGTGCTACACCTATAGATGAAGTGTGATTTTTTATAAATTTAGAATACCTATATTGTGGTAACTTTTCTAATAATGATTTAAGTGCTATGTTTGATTCTATCTCTTGTAGTGCTACAATCTCACTATCTAAGTGATTTATAGTTTTTACTATATTTTTTAGTTTTATATCATAACTAGTTTGATTCCAATACTTTGTATATGGGATATACTCTTTATACTCTGTACCTTGTTTTTTTAGATCAAAAAAGTTCTCTACATTGTATGATGCAACTTTAAACTCTCTGGCATCTAAAGATATAAAAAGATATAAAAAGACCAATAATAATTTAAACATTATCTATTATAACTAATTTAAATTATATATCTGATAACTAACAATCAAAAAAAGATACCTTCCACCCTTTGCAACCAAAACTAGTAAAACAAACTTTTCGAAATTATATTTTACAATCCCTGCTATAAATGTTATTGGGTCTCCTATGATTGGAACCCATGATAGAAGTAAACTGTAACCACCATACTTATCAAAATATTTTTTTGCTTTTAAAATCTTTTTTTTATCTAAAAAATTTTTTTGTTCTAAATACACTTCACCTTTTAATCCAATCCAATAATTTACAATCGAACCAAGAGTATTTCCAAATGTGGCAAAAAAGAAAAGTAAATAAATATTTAAATTTATTGATAAATCGTATAAAAGTACAGCTTCACTTCCCATAGGAAATAGTGTCGCTGATATAAATGCAGTTAAAAAAAGGTATAAATAAATCATAATCTATTTTATCTATTTTATTTTTAAAACAACACATAAATACCACATTTTTTTAATATCATAGACTACTAAGTGTTATGAAAGGTGGGATAATTACTGTGATGAAGTTTGCAACAAAAGAGAAAATAGAAGAAAAGATATATAGTGAAAAATGGAAAGTTCTTATAGTTGATGATGAGCCAGAAGTTCATAATATCACAAAAGTTGTTTTAAAAGAGTTTATATTTGAACATAAAAAGCTAGAGTTTATTAGTGCTTTTAGTGGAGAGGAAGCTTTTGAAAAACTAAAACAAGAGACTGATATAGCAGTAGTACTCTTAGATGTTGTTATGGAAACTAATGATGCAGGTCTTATTGTTACTCAAAGAGTAAGAGATGAACTTAAAAACAATAAAGTAAGGATAATACTTCGCACAGGACAGCCTGGAGTTGCACCTGAGCGAGATGTAATCTTAAATTATGATATAAATGACTACAAAGAGAAGACTGAATTATCATCTACTAAATTATATTCCTCAATGATAACTGCGATTAGATCATATAGAGACTTAAGTATAATCGAACAAAATAAAGTTGGCTTAAAAAAGATTATCACAGCAGCTAGAACTATTTTTCAGATACACTCACTTAAGTTATTTGTTGAAGGTGTTTTAACCCAGCTAGTAAGTATACTAAACCTTAGTCATGACCCAACTCACATTAAAGCAAGTGATGCTTTTTTTACAATATTAAATGATGATAAAAATGAGTTTGAACTTCTTACAACTACAGGTAAATTTAAAAGCAAAGATCAATTAAATATAATTACACCAAATATAAAGGAACTGCTAAAGGAAGCTTCAGTCAAAAAGCAAAGTTTTTTTAAGGATGATATTTATATTGGTTTCTTTAGTCCAAGTAATCATACTGACCTATTTTTATATATTGATGGTTGTTCAAAATTAAATCAACAAGATAGGGACTTTATAGATATATTTTCAAATGATATTTTAGTAGCTTATGAAAACATACATCTACACAATGAGATTATAGATACCCAAAAAGAGCTTATTGCAAAACTTGGTTCTGTTGTGGAAAATCGTTCAAAAGAGGTAGCTTATCACGTAAATAGAGTAGCTAAAGTTTCAAATCTATTAGCTGTAGGGTATGGATTATCTCAAGATGAGGCAAACAAAATTGAGATGGCTAGTCCTATGCATGATATTGGAAAAGTTGCAATAAGAGATGATATACTTTTAAAACCAGATATATTAACTAAAGATGAATTTGAAACGATGAAAAGCCATTCAAAGATAGGTTACGATATATTAAAATGTGGAAAAAGAGAGATATTACATACTGCTTCAATTATAGCACATCAGCATCATGAAAAATGGGATGGAACTGGATATCCTCAAGGATTAAAAGGGGAAGAGATACATATATATGGTCGTATCACTGCCATAGCAGATGTATTTGATGCTTTAACTTATGAGAGAGTTTATAAAGAGGCTTGGCCTGCGGAGAAAGCATTTGCTTTTATCAAAGAGGGGAGTGGTAAGCACTTTGATCCTAAACTTGTTGATATCTTTTTTGATAATATCGATGAGATTAAAAAGATTAGTAATCTATAAAAAGGTAAAAAATGTTTAAAGAGAACAAAAACTTCCAATCAATATCAAATGAACTTTTACAATTAGTTTTTATTTTCTACTTTATCATAACAATTTTTACAACAATAGCACACTTCATAATAGAATATCATAGTGCCCAAAATAATATAAAATCAGAACTTACTATGATATCTAAAGTTTTTGATATACCTTTAAAAAAAGCAATGATAGATTTTGATGTTAAAAAGCTCGATTCGATATCTAGTGAAGTTTTAAAGTTACCAACTGTTTTAGGAATAGAGCTCACACATAATAATTCTAAAAAGAAGTACTATTCAAAATATAGCAATAATTTTAATAAAAATACCTCTGGTGTATTTTCATATAAACTTAATATTTTTAGTTTAAATAAAAACAAAAAGTCGATATATCTGGGAACTGTAAAATATTATAGTAGTTCAGAGATTGTCTTGGATATGGTAAAACTTAACTTTACTATTATATTAATCAGTTCATTATTCAAAAGTTTTATCCTTATTATCTTGTTTATATGGGCATTTAAAAGATTTCTTACTAAGCCTTTAGAAAATATAACAAAAAATATTGAAAATGTAGATTTAGAAAAAATCAGTAAACATCAGCCTATAACTATAGATAAAGAGGTAAATAACGAACTAACTTTTCTAAGTAGAGCATTTAATGATATGCTTAATAATTTAGATAAAAGCCTAAATATTCAAAAAAATACACAAAAACAACTTTTGGAATCAGAAAAGATGGTTTCTCTTGGAAATATGGTAGCAGGAGTTTCTCATGAGATAAATACCCCTGTAGGGATGGCACTTACAGGTATTACACATCTTGATGAACAAACTAAAAAATTAAAAAAACTATATGAAAATGAAGATATGAGTGAAGATGAGTTTAAAGAGTATTTAAAAGATATGGCAGCACTTAGTAATTCAATAGAGATAAATTTAACAAAAGCAGCATCTCTTATTAGAAGTTTTAAAAAAGTTGCTGTGGATCAAAGTAGTGATACAAATAGAGAGTTTAATCTTAAAGAGTATCTAGATGAGATTTTATTAAGTTTACATAATCGACTTAAAAAAACAAAAATAGATATCTATTTAGATATAGATGAAAAGATAACTATCAACAGCAATCCTGGTGCTTTTTCTCAAATAATTACAAACTTAATCACAAATTCACTTATTCATGGTTTTGAAAACTCAAATACTACAAAAGGTGATATTAAAATATATGCAAAACTAAATCTTAATAGATTAAATTTAATATATAAAGATAACGGCAAAGGGATGGATAATGATACAAAAAGAAAAATATTTGATCCATTTTTTACAACAGCTAGAAAAGATGGTGGAAGTGGTCTTGGGATGAGTATAGTTTACAATTTAGTAACATCAACACTAAAAGGTACTATTAAAGTAAAAAGTGAACCATCTCAAGGGATACTTTTTGATATAGATATCCCAATAGATATAAATTAAATTGTCTCTTTTAAATCCCTTCTATTATGAACCATCACTTTCATAATTGCAGGTACCAAAAAGAAGTCAGCTAATACTGCAATAATAATAGCAATACCAGTTAAAAGCCCAAAGTTAAAGATGTTTGACATACTTGCAAACATAAATACAAAGAAACCAAAAGATAATACAATAGTTGTAACAACCATAGCTCGTCCAGTTGTAAGAAGGGTAAGCCTTACTGCTTTATCAATATCATTATGAATAAGTTCATATCTTCTAAAATTGTGCATAAAATGAACAGTATCATCAACTGCTAGTCCAATAGCAATAGCACCTATAAGCATAGTAAACATATCTAAAGGCATATCAAATATCACCATAATTGTAGTCATCATAAGTATAGGGGAGATATTTGGAATCATAGATACAAGTCCAATTTTTATATTTCCTATAAGTATCAACATCATAATAGTAATAAGTGTTAAAGCTATAATATAACTTATACCACTACTAGTAATAGCAGCTTCCATAATTCTAGCTAATAGATTTGAGATACCAGTAACTGTAACTTCTGCTTTATTTTTAAAATGAGTATCAATTTTTTCATTTATCTCTTTTAATAAATTTACATAATCCATCGCATCAATATATGGTAACTTTACAGTTATTCTAGCCTTAGAAAAACTACTATTTACAAAATCTTCCAAATCATCACTACCAGAGTTTTCAAATAAAAGTAACTCTTGGGCGATTAGATTTTTATCTTGTGGTATAGTATATAACTCTTTTTTATTCTCATTCAATGCTTGGTTTGTCTCTTTGATAATATCAACGATACTTAATGTTTTTCCTACAAAGTACTTATCACTTTTAATCATCATTATCTCTTTTGAAAAACTATCAATTGCATTTAAAATCTCTGGTTCATATAAACCGTTTTCCTCTTTTGTATCAACTATAATCTCTAAAGTAACTGAACCTTTTAGCTTATCATCCACAATATCAGTAGCCAATCTAACTGGATGGTTCTGATCAAACCAAACAATAGGCTTATGTGAAAATCTAAGTTGAGATGCTACAGCTAATGAGACTAAAATAATAACAGTAGTAATAGCAATAATCTTTCTAGGATGAGTTACAGATATATCAGCAATTTTTATAAGTAATCTATCCATAAATGTATGTTTCTCTTCCTCACCATCCATAATAATATCTTTCGGTTTTAATCTAATCAAAGATAAAACAGCTGGTAAAAATACAAGAGTATAAAGCAGCCCAACAACCACTCCAGCTGAAGCAAACTTACCAAGGTCTGCTACAGGTGCTAACTCAGAAAATGAAAATGACCAAAGTCCAGCAGCAGTAGTAAGTGATGTCATAACAATAGCTAATCCGCTATGTCCCATCGCATATCTTAATGCTTTCTTTTTATCTTTTGATAGATTAAACTCTTTAAAAAATATTGAAAGCAGATGGATAGAAGCCCCAATAGTAACAGCTAGTAAAAATGACGGTAAAATCTGAGTTACAACTGTAATAGGTGCCCCAAACACAGCCATAAGTGAAAGTGTAGATACAATAGTCAATACAACACTAACTAAAGGTAAAACTACCCCTGATACTCTTCTAAATAATAGTGCTAAAAATATAGCTATTACTAAAAGTACAAACTTAATAAATGTTTGCATATCTTTTGTCATAGATGCTTTTAGCTCAGCATTTATAACAGCAGTTCCAGATACAAGTATATCAAAATCATCAGCTTGGTATTTTGATACTATCTCATTTGTAGCATTTACAATCTGTACATTTTCCCAATCAGATAGATACTCTTTTTTTGTGGTGTCTTCAGCTGATATCTCTTCCTCGTCACCAAACTCATCCTCTTCCTCATCACTTTGAGGTATCGGTTTACCATCTTTATCTAGGGAAGTATATGTTTGAGTATCAATTACAATTGTTGTAATTGTACCCTTATCATCCATTAATAGGTCTTTGAAAAGCGGATTTTCCATCGCTAACTGTTTTTTAAAGGCTAAAGCTTTTTGGTCATGGGGCAACTCTTCAAATAGATCATCAACGATCAAAGAGTCTATAGTTCCTCTAGTATTTCTTGCATTGATTAAAGAGTTTACATCCTCTATATATGGTAAGTTATTTTCTAATTCTTTATGAAGATTATTTAATTTATTTAAAAACTTCATAGTGAAGATATTTTCACTTTGTATTGCTATAAGAACTTTTTCATCTCTACCAAACTGATCTCTAAACTTATCATACTCTATTCTTAAAGGGTCAGTTTTATGTAAAAACCCCTCTGTTGATGTATCTACAGTTAGATGTTTCATCTGAGTTGCCATTGTAACAACTACTGCTAGTACAAAGAAAATAACTTTTATTCTGTTATCAAATATAAAATCTGAAATATGTTCAAACTTATGTTCTACTTTTGTTTTCCATCCCAAAATATTGTCCTACTATTATAATTTTTTGTAATTATATGATAAAACTATTAATAGAGTATTAATATATCATTTATGGAAATATATATCTAATAACCTCTAAATCAAAATATATTAAAAGTAGAAACAAAACAGTACTTACAAATACAACTGCTGTCACATCATATGGTTTACAGTTATATAGAGATGCAATATTTACATTGTTTACTGCAAGCGGCACAAGTAATGATATGATAAGTATTGAAGCTATCTCATTTGGAAGTCCAGCTATTAAAACTACTGCAATACCAACAATAGGTACAAAAATCAGCTTTACAAAACTTACCGATAAACTTAGTTTATAGTTTTGAGACTTAATCTCTGTTTTACTTAGGTAAACACCAAAAATAATAAGCTGTAAAACAATAGTAGCATATGCTCCCATCTCTAAAACTTTGTCAAATTGAGGGTGAATAGTATAGTTCATATAGTTAAAAATCAAAGCGATAATTGCAAACCAAATTATTGGTATCTTTACCATTTGCAGAAGTGAATCTTTTAAATTATATGAACTTTTTGCAAAGAAATATATACCAACTGTATATATAAAAAATATATTTGTAATATTTATGATACTTGTATAAGGTACACTATACTCTCCAAATATAGCAATACCAAGAGGGATACCTAAGTTTCCAGTGTTTCCTATAAGCGATGTAGCT
>JAYEOQ010000126.1:0-13843 GCA_034723215.1 Campylobacterota bacterium
CACTAAGACCAACAGTTTTACACCCTAACTCTTGTGCAAGTTTTAAAGCACTGATAACATTTTTGCTATTTCCACTTGTACTAATACCAATTAAAACATCACCTTTATTTGCTAAAGCTTCAACTTGTCTATCAAAAACTCTATCATAGCCATAATCATTCCCAATAGCAGTTAAAGCACTAGTGTCAGTAGTAAGTGCGATACCTGGCAACCCTCTTCGCTCACTCTTATATCGCCCTGTTAACTCTGCAGCTATATGTTGTGCATCAGCAGCTGAACCGCCGTTTCCACATAATAAAACTTTATTTCCATTTTTTAAAGCATCTACTATGATTGTAGAAGCTGTTTGAATATCATCTTCCATACTGTCAATAACATTATTAATTGTTTCCAAGTGTGATTCAAACTCTTGTTTGATTGTAGTTAGCATAAATCTGTCCTATATATTATATATCTAGTTATTCTAGCTAAATATTATTTATGATTTTATAATAGTTGGTATATCTTTTACTGAATTTATTATATGTGTAGCTTTTGATTTTTCTTTGTCAAATTTGTGACCAGAAAGTACTTGAATTGTATTTGCTATATTTGAATTTATTGCTGTTTGTATATCAGAATCTTTATCACCAATAACCCAAGAGTTTTGATAATCTATATCAATGATTTTAGAAGCTTGAGTTATCATACCAATTTGTGGTTTTCTACAATCACAATCATCTGTTGGTTCATGAGGACAACAAAAAATATCTTCAATTTTAATATCATTTTTTTTAAATTGTTCTTTTATCCAAGTAGTTAATATTTCATATTGTTTAAAACTATAATAACCTCTTCCAATACCAGATTGATTTGTAATTATAACTAGTTTATATCCAAGATTTTGTAAATATTTTAATGAACTAAACACCCCATCAATAAATTCAAAATCTTCTATTTTATAGAGATAGTTTTTCTCTATATTTATAACTCCATCTCTATCTAAAAAAACAACTTTTTCCATTGAAAATCCTAATTAAAAAAGATCATATGAGATAGAACGAACACCAGAATCATAAATCTTTTTACAAATATCACTACTATCTTGAAAAATTGTTACATCTAATTTATTTTCAACTATTTCTATTGAGATACAGTTTTCACCATCTTTATTAAATTCTACTTTTTTATCCTCTACTATCCAGTTTTGTGTATTTACATTTACACTGTCTGTAATTTTAGCTATACCATTATTTATCATATAGTGTGATTGTATTGCTGTTGAGATTGTTGAAACATCTTGTTTTATTGTAGAAACAATTGCATCACTTCTGGAATCAAGCAGTTTAGGAACAGCCAAAGCAGCTATAATTCCAAGGATAGAAATAACAAAAATTAACTCAATAAGGGAAAAAGCTTTTTTAAAATTTTGTTTTTTTGTCATGTTCATCCTTGTTTTATAAATTTAATTTATTTTTATTCCCACTCAATAGTTGCTGGCGGTTTTGAGCTAATATCATAAACAACACGGTTTATACCATCAACTTCATTGATTATTCTTCTACTCATTAACTCTAAAACATCATGAGGAATATGTGCAAAAGTTGCTGTCATACCATCAATTGCATTTACTATTCTAATACAAGCAGTGTTATCATAAGTTCTATTATCACCCATTACACCAACAGATTTTACATTTAATAAAACTGTAAATGCTTGCCAAGTTTTATCATACCAACCTGTACTTCTTAAAACATCAAGCATAATAGTATCTGCTTTTCTTAAAATATCTAAATCTGGCGAATTAACATCACCCATAATTCTAATAGCAAGACCAGGTCCAGGGAACGGATGTCTTCCAATCATTCTAGATGGTAATCCAAGCTCCAACCCTAACTCTCTTACTTCATCTTTAAATATCTCTCTTAAAGGCTCAATAAGTTCAAAAGTCATCCAATCAGGAAGTCCACCAACATTATGGTGAGATTTTATTGTTTTTGATGGTCCTTTAACTGAAACGGATTCAATAACATCTGTGTAAAGTGTACCTTGTGCAAGAAACTCTATACCATCATGTTTTTTTGCTTCTACATCAAATACTTCTATAAATGTTTCACCAATAATTTTTCTTTTTGTTTCAGGATCAGTTACACCTGTAAGTTTAGATAAAAATTGCTCACTAGCATCAACAGTTATTAATCCAATACCTCTATTTGCAAACATATTTTGTACATCTTCAACTTCATTTCCTCTTAAAAGTCCATTGTCAACAAATACTGGTACTAAGTTTTCTCCAATAGCTTCACTTAAAAGTGTAGCAACCACAGAGCTATCAACTCCACCACTTACACCACAAAGTACTTTTTTATCTCCAACTAACTCTTTGATTTTAGTAATTTGCTCTTTTGCAAAGTTACCCATGTTCCAGTTTTTTTCACAATTACAAATGTTCATTGCAAAGTTAATTAACATCTCACCACCTTCTACACTATGTGTAACTTCTGGGTGATATTGAAATGCATATATTTTTTTATCATCATTTGCAATTGCTGCATATGGTGAGTTTTCACTTGTACCTATTACTTTAAATCCTTCTGGTAAAGACTCAACTCTATCACCGTGAGACATCCATACAACTTCATCACAAGTTATTTGGTCAAAAATAGGAGATGAACTATCTTCTATTTTTAATTTTGCTTTTCCATACTCATGGTGGTCTGCGGGAATTACACTTCCACCTAAATAGTGAGCAATAGTTTGCATACCATAACAGATACCTAAAATTGGTAAATCAAGATCAAAAATAGCTTTATCCACTTTATAAGCATCTTGGGCATATACAGAAGCTGGTCCTCCGCTTAAAACAATCCCTTTTGGGTTTCTAGCTTTAATATCCTCTAAACTTTCATTGTATGGTACAATTTCAGAATAGACTCCATTATTTCTTAATCTTTTTGATATAAGTTGTGTATATTGACTTCCAAAATCTAAAACTAAAATTGGTACATGTTTGTGTTTGGCAACTTCATTGCATTCCATCATTAAAATCCTTAAATATTTTTATAATTAAATTTTCTTAAAAAACTTAATAATAAAAACAAAATAAAACAGTAAGTTTAAAACTTAACTGCTTTATTAAATATACTTAGTGTCCTATACCTAACATTTGATATTGAACATACCAAACTGCAATAGATACAAAATAACCTATTACAATCATCCATGAATATTTCATATGTGCACCAAATGTATAGACACCTGGTAATTTACCCATAACACCAACACCAGCAGCAGATCCAAATGAGATCATAGAACCACCAATACCAGCTGTTAAAGTTACAAGCATCCACTGCTCAAGTCCCATCTCTGGAGATGCTTTAAGTACTGCTGACATTACAGGAATATTATCTACAATGGCAGAAAGAAAACCAACACCAATATTTGACCAAGTAGGTCCAAGAACTGATGGATCATAAACCACAGCAGCTAATGCTAACCAACCAATAAAATATAATGCACCAACAGCAGCTAAAATACCAAAGAAAAACATCAATGTATTGTTTTCAATTTTTGCAATAGAAGAAAATACACCAAAGCCTTTTCCATGCTTAACTTTAAGTCTATAATCATACATTTTAAGTAAAGCTAAACCAAACATCATACCCCACATAGCAGGAAGATGTAAAACTTGATGTGTCATTACAGCACTAAATATTGTAAAAATACCAAGACCCATAACAACTTTAGCACCTTTTGACATTTCAGGATCAGTCTCTTTTGATAAATCAATATCTGGTACTGTATCAGGAACAATTCTAGATAACAAAGCTGCCGTTACAAGATATCCTACAATAGCTGATGGGAATAAAAATAGGAAATCTGTAAAAGTTCCCTTACCTGCTGTCCATGCCATAAGTGTTGTAATATCACCAAATGGAGACCAAGCACCACCTGCATTAGCTGCAACAACGATATTAATAGCACCCGGTACTAAAAATGTTTTATTTTTTTGTTCTATAGTAATAAGAACAGTTGCCAAAATAAGTGCAGTTGTTAAGTTATCTGCAATAGGTGAAAGGAAAAATGCTATAAAACCTGTAATCCAAAATAGTTGTCTATAAGTATAACCTTTTGAGATAAGATTATATTTTAGTTTTTCAAATACATTCATGTGTATTAGAGTTTCGATAAATGTCATAGCAACAAATAGGAAGAAGAAGATACCAGCAATTTCAAGTATCAAGTGATTTGCTTCTTGATGTACCATATCCATATTTAAACCATTTATCGCATAATAAAATGCAACAAGCATAAACATAAAAGTACCTATTAGTAAGGCTGGCTTAGCTTTATCTATATGATATTGCTCCTCAGTAGCAATAAAATAGTATCCAACTATAAAAATTGCCAATGTTAAAAAACCAACCCATGTCATGGTAATATCTGGGTGAACCATAGGTTCTCCCCCACCTCCACTTGCAAATGCAAATACCGACACAAAACTAATCAACAATAGTTTTAACATTTAATTATCCTTAATATAATGTGCACCAATAGATTCTTTTCTATCTATAGCACTTTTAATAATGGATTTTGCCGTAAGTAACCTTAAGAAAAGGAGTCGCCCTACATCTTCTTTTAAAAATGACTCTACTTCTTCTAAAGCATCTATTAATTCTTGTCTTTCTCTTACAATTGCTACATTTGTCCACATTAGATTTCTTAACGCATCTTTTATGGCTTTATCTGTTTTCTTCTGTAGAAGGTGATATATATCACATTTTATCAATCTATTTACATCTATTTTAAAATCTTCTTTTAGTGCATTTAAAACTGCAATTTTAGAAAAAACCAAACCTTCAAGTAAAGAGTTGGAAGCCAGTCTATTTGCACCATGTACTCCAGTACAAGCAACCTCTCCAATAGCATAAAGGTTTTTACTATTTTTTACTTTTGAGTTTAAATTAACATCAATTCCACCCATACTATAGTGAAAAGCAGGGCTAATAGGAACTCTCTCAAAAGGTAAATCAAAACCAACCTCTTTTAAATCATGATAGATATTTGGAAATCTTTTTTTAAAGAATTTTTTATCAAAATTTTTAAAAGATAGATAAACTTTTGAACCTGTTCTTTTACTATAATCAAAAATAGCACGACTAACAACATCTCTTGGTGCTAACTCTTCATCTTTATGATAATCTTTTAAAAAAGCATAACCATCTTCATCTTCAACTATAGCACCCTCACCTCTTAATGCTTCTGTTAAGAGCTGTTTTCTGGGAAGTTCACTATCAACAAAAACCGTAGGATGAAACTGCATCATCTCCATATTTTTTAATGGTATACCTTTTTCAACACAAATACCTTGAATATCACCTGCTATTGTTGTTGAATTTGTATGATATCTATATATAGAACCCACTCCACCTGAAGCTAAAATTGTATTATGGGCATATACAATTTCATCTTTTCCATTGTGTATTAAGTGAGCTCCATAACAGATACCATCTTCATATAATAGATCTATCACAATAGAATCATCAATAACTTTGTGTGGAGATTGTTCCAATAAAAACATATGAAGTATTCTACCAGTTGCATCACCATCTGCGTGTAAAATTCTACTTCTACTATGTGCTGCTTCTTTTGTATAAGCTAATTTTCCATTTGAATCTTTATCAAATTCAAAGCCACTATTAATAATATCATCAATAGCATCCATAGACTCTTCGCTTAATATCTCTACAGCTTTTTTATCGTTTAATCCAACACCTGCCGTCATTGTATCTTTTATATGTAATGGTATATCTTCTTTATCAACAGCACGCACCACACCACCTTGGGCAAAAAATGTATTACACTCCCAAGGTGTCTTTTTACAAACTATTAAAACTTTTTTATCTTTAGGTATATATCTAGCTGCATTTAGTCCTGCAATACCAGCACCTATAATTAAATAATCATAAATCATCTTCTTTACTCTACTTTTTTATCTCTTTTGTATCTTCAACATAAACAGGGTCAGTTTTATATCCACACCCTATAAAAAATAAACTACATACTAAAATTGTATAAATATATTTCATAACTTTCCTTTTAACCTATTAGCTTATCTTAAACTTAATAAAAAATTGATTAAACTTTGTGTATAATCGCGTAAATATTTCTTAAAAAAGGTAATAAAAATGAAAATTGCAAATAGAATGGATAGACTATCAGAATCAATCACAATAGCTATCACTACACTTTCAAGAGAACTAAAAGAGAGTGGAAAAGATGTACTTAGTTTTAGTGCTGGTGAGCCAGACTTTGGAACACCTCAAGTTATAAAAGATGCAGCAATTACTGCAATGGATAACAACGACACAAGATATACAGCAGTTGAAGGTACACCTGCTTGTAGACAAGCTGTATGTGATAAACTAAAAAGAGACAATGGTTTAGACTATGATGTTTCAGATATTATTATTAGTGTTGGTGCTAAACACTCTTTATTTAATATTTTTCAAGCTGGTATTGAAGAGGGTGATGAAGTTATCATCCCTGCTCCATACTGGGTAACATATCCAGAGCTTGTTAAATATAGTGGTGGAACAGTTGTAGAGATAATCACAACAGATAAAAGTAGTTTTAAAATAACACCAGAGCAACTTAAAAATGCAATTACTCCAAAAAGTAAAATGCTTGTTCTTACAACACCTTCAAACCCTACAGGAAGTGTATATACAAAAGATGAGCTTGCTGCACTTGCTGAAGTTTTAAAAGGTACAAATATAACTGTTATTAGTGATGAGATGTATGAAAAACTTATCTATGACGGTTCAGATTTTACTGCAGTTGCAAGTATCAATGATAATATGTTTGAAAGAACTATTACTGTAAATGGTTTAAGTAAATCAGTTGCTATGACTGGTTGGAGATTTGGTTATTTAGCTTCAAAAGATAAAGATTTTGTAAAAGCTATGAAAAAACTACAATCACAATCAACATCAAACATCAACTCTATTACTCAAGCTGCAGCAATAACTGCACTAAATGGTTCAGCAGATGCAGATATTGAGTCTATGAGAGTTGAATTTGAAAGAAGAAGAGATATTGCAGTTGCTCTTATGAATGAGATTGATGGACTTTCAGTTGATAAACCAAATGGTGCTTTTTATTTATTTGTAAATATTCAAGATATTACAAATGATTCTATGCAATTCTCAAAAGAGTTACTTGAAGAGGTTGGTGTTGCAGTAGTTCCTGGTGTTGCATTTGGTCTTGAAGGTTACTTCAGATTATCATTTGCTACAGATGAAGATACAATTAGAGATGGTATCTCTAGAATTAAAAAGTTTGTTGAATCAAAATAAGCTAAATAAACTTTAACTTATATAAGTAGATATTTCTACTTATATAAAAGAGTACTTTAAACACCAATTCACACTTTAACTGCTATAATTTCCACATGAACAATATAAGCCTATTTCAAATCAGTATCAAAGACTATTTTACAAAGCCAATGCTTAGTATGATTTTATACCCACTTTTAGGAAGTTTAGTGGTGTTATATTTTGCTTTTTTCTCAATTGCAGAGTTGGGACTAGAAAAGTTAGAAAATACACAAATACAAATTGAACAACATCAAACAAAAATAGAAAATGGTGAAGTTGTCCAAACAGAACAAATAGAGAGCTATACTGGAAATAGTATAGTTGATTTTCTACTTAAATATACTATTACATCTTGGATTGTAAGTTTCTTGGTCTACACCATAGGATTGTTTGCGATTGGGTATATGTCAATATTTTTATCACTTCTTATTGTTGGATTATTAACACCTAGAATATTAGCTATAATACACCGTAAACACTACCCTACTTTAAAAATAGATGGATATGGGACAATTATAGGGGGTATTTGGAAACTTTTATACTCTACACTAGTGATGTTTCTTTTATTTATTATTTTAATACCATTTTATTTTATACCTATTATAAATATTTTTGCTATTAATTTACCATTTTATTATTTTTTCCACAAAATGCTTCACTATGATGTTGGTTCAACTCTAATGCAAAAAGATCAATTCAATAAAATATACTATTTCAACAAAACACAAATGAGATTAAAAACACTATTTTTATACTCTGTTTCACTTATCCCTTTTGTTGCTTTTTTTATCGCTGTATTTTATATCATCTACCTAGGTCATACATATTTTATAGAGTTAGATAAAGAACAAAATAAAACTCTTGTAGAGGTTTAGTTAAAAGCCTCTATAACTTTTAGGTGTAAATGCACTTTCTCCTATGTCTAAAGTAAAATTTAATTCATCTATTAACCTATCTTTATCTTTTGGGATATTACCTGAAAGATGAAGAGCATTTGAAGCATGATTTGATCTAAATATCACTTTATTTATAGGGTTTAAAAGTTTTATAAATTCAAGTTGTTCTTTTAGTACCTCTTCATCATTTAACATTATAAAATCTTCAAAATTTCTATAAAACCTTTCTTTTATATCACTTTCTAAACCTAATTGTAGTGTTGATAGATAGTTTATAGTTGTTTTATTTACAATATCAGCGGTATCTTTTATATGCTCTTTGGAATACTCTTTTCCACCAATCCCCAAAATAACTGTAGCAGATATTTTAATATTTGATTTTGATGCTTTATTTAATGATTCTATAATTTGTGATGATGTTACACCTTTTGTAATCTTCTTTAAAACTTTATCATTTCCTGTTTCTATACCAAAATAAATAAGATTTAATCCATTTTTATTTAACAATGAAAGTTCATCTTGAGTTTTAGTTAAAAGATTTTGAGCTGTTGCATACAAAGATACTCTTCTTAACTTTGGAAATGATCTCTTAAGATATTTTAAAAGCTTTACTAAATAATCTGTAGGTAAAGCTAACGCATCTCCATCGCCCATAAAAACCTTTCTAGCATCAGTAAAAGAGACTGATAATATATCTATCTCTTCAAAAATATCTTCAATCTCTCTAATCTTATATTTTTTACTTTTATACATACTGCAAAAGCTACAGTTGTTATAGCTACAGCCGTAGGTAGCTTGTATAATAATATTTGAAGCCTCTGCTGGTGGTCTATATAATGGGTAACTATAATTTATCATAAAAGATTATATCAAATATATTTTAAGTATTATACGATTAAATAAAAACAGGATAGAAACTTTGAAAAAATATATACTTTTTGATAATGATGGTGTTTTAGTAGAAACTGAAAAATGGTACTATACAGCAAGTGTAAAAGCACTAAAACAATTTGGGATAACTTTACATTTTGATGAATATATGGAGATAATGGCAAGAGGTGGAACAGCTTGGGAAAAGGCTATTAAAAATGGTATATCACAATCAAGAATTATAAAAGCAAGAGAAGAGAGAAACTTATACTATCAACACTATTTAAGAACTGAAGATATAGTAATCGATAACATTCATGATACACTAAATCAACTATCAAAATCATATAAAATGGGGATAGTTACAACATCAAGAAGAGTTGATTTTAATATTATTCACGACAACAGAGGTATCACAGACTTTATGGACTTTATCCTTTGTGAAGAGGACTATGAAAATGCAAAACCACATCCAGAGCCATATCTAAAAGGTTTAGATATTTTTAAAGGTTCAAAAGATGAAGCGATAATAGTAGAAGATTCACAAAGAGGTTTAACTTCAGCCTATAGAGCCAAAATAGACTGTGTTGTTGTAGCAAATGACTTCACAAAAACACAAGACTTCTCAAAAGCAACACATAAAATAGAAAAACTATCAGATTTAATTGAACTGTTAAGATAAATTTTAAAATTTAGCCCGAAATTCCTTGACAAATATATATTTTTTTACTATAATCCCCTCACTTACAAAGAGAGATACTTTTTATGAGTGATGGGGTATCGCCAAGCGGTAAGGCATCAGCTTTTGGTGCTGACATTCCTAGGTTCGAATCCTAGTATCCCATCCACTAACTTTCAGTTCGCGGAATAGAGCAGCACGGTAGCTCGACGGGCTCATAACCCGTAGGTCGCTGGTTCAAATCCAGCTTCCGCAACCAATCAATTTTTAACCCCATAAATACTAACTTTACAGAGATTTGTAAATACGCCAATTCACATCAGAAGTGCAACAAAACCATCTAAATTAATCCATTAAATTATGCCACCATTTTTCTTGAAACTTCCTTGAAAAATATTTCATTTGGTGTATATATTTTTAGTTATAGAATGTTCTAAAATTGTTCCAATAATAGTATAAAAAAGTTATATATTTACAAGTATGTACTTGTTAAAAAGCAGTTATATAAGGTGTTGTTTATATTCTACTGTATGGTACAGTAAAATTTTTCATTAAGTCTAAATTATTATTAAAGAAAAAGGATTACTATTAAAACTATATAAATATTATTTCAAATATTGAAGATGTTGATAAAATTTTGTCCCTAAAACTTCATTAAGTAACTCTTTTGGTGGATTGATTAAATTTACCATATCAACCAGAGCAAGTTTTAATTTTTGTAAATCATTATGAATTACACTCCATAAGATATCGCCATCTACACCTCTATAGTCATGAGATATTTTATCTCTAAGACCTGCTATATTACTCCACGATAGATCTAAAGTTACAGCATCTTTTAAATTCTTATCAATTTTTTTGGACTCTTCACCAATAGCTATAAAAAGTGAAATTGTTGCATTTAATTCCATTTGTTCATTTGCCCAAATAAAATCAGTTGGATTATTGAAATCTTTAGTATAAATCCAAGCCTTTTCACAACACTCAAGTATTGTTAAAATATAGATTAAATTTTTCTCGTTATACATATATAAAATCTTTCTTTGCATAATATTTAATAACTGGATTCATAAATTCAAGTGATACAAAATCTACTTTTGATACATGCAAATCATTAGCTAATTTATCACTAATATTTAAAAAATCCAAACCACTATCTAATTCAAATTTCTTATCTCTTTCATAAAATATATCTATATCACTATTTGATGTTGCTTCATCTCTTGCATAACTACCATATAAGCCTAAAGTAGTAATACCGTATAGTTTATGTAGTTCATCTTTTTTATTTTTAAGGTATGTTAATATATTAGATTTTGTCATTACAAACCTTTGCTTAATTTATTTGTTAGAGTATAACATAAAATTAGATTTATTTAAATGAAATTATTATCTGAAAAATAGATTTAATGATTGTAAAAAATCACAAAATAAAATAAGAATAGATTTTGGTGCCAATTTAGTGCCATTTTATACTATAAAAGTCTGTTTTGTCACCAAACTAGAAATGTTAATGTGTAGTATTTATGGTATCTAGTGGTATTTCGACTATCTTTAAGTCAATTCCAGCTTCCTCAACCAATTTCAATCAAAAACTAACTAAAAATATCTCATTTTCTATAGAAGTTTTTTTGTGATTCAAGATAATTTAATTTTTAATACAGTTCCCCAACTTGCATCTAATACAGAAATCCAAATAAATATAGTGGTATCTTATTTTTAAATCCAACTTCAATATCATCAGCAACCACAAAACTATTTTCAATATCTTTTATCTGTTCAAATGATTTATTTTTACCGCCGATTTCAAATGTATATTTCTCATCTACTAAAAAATCACCTTTATTGACATAATATATGCTTGACTTTACACTTACTGTTGATGTAAAAAAACTCTCTCTAATAGTTCCTACTTTTGGTTCTAAACATAAAATATTAAAAAGTGTACTATTTGCTAGATATAGTTTATCTGGTTTTTGCATAGATTTAAATCTTTTTCCCTCATATACTACATGAGTAAGTAATTCTGCTTTATGTAGATATTCTATATATTTATAAAGTGTGACTTTAGAAGTTCCAACTTTTTGAGATAATTTTTCTATACTTAATTGTAAAGGATTGGATATACAAATACTAGTTAATAGTTTTTTTAATAGAACAATTTTTTCACCTGAAATATTATAAATTGAACCTAAATCTGTATGTAATATTGTATTAACAGTATCTAATACCATTTGCTTTTAACTATCTTGATTCTCAAAATAAAATGGATATGCTCCATGTTTTAAGTAATCTTGAAAATGTTTTAAAATTTTTTCACTTCCTAAACTTTTAATGATCTCATTAGATATTTGAGTATGATTATTTAAAATATCTTCAATAGTAAAGCTTGGCATTTGAGTATCTAGTGTTAGTTTCAAATATTCCTTAAAAGATAAAATAGGTAAGTGATACATTGCAAATCTTCTAGCAAAAGATGCATTTGTTAGTTTTATAGCACTATTGCATAAGACTATTTTGTCTTCAATATATTTGCCAATATTATACACCATCTGCCATTTCCATAATTTTATACTATCAATGTATAATAAACACCTCTACCCATACCATGACTTTTCATAATATTTTTTTCTACTAGATCGGCTAAATCTCTACTTGCAGTTAACCTTAATGTTTTTGTTATATTCATATATTTTTGAACTTTCATTCCACCTTCAAACTGATCTGGTAAATATGAAAGCATTTTTAGTATAACTTTCTTTTGTCTATCATTTAATTTTGTATTTATATGTTTATCCCAAAATTTAGCTTTAGTTTTTACACTTTCTATCTTTAAGAGAGTATCATCAATTGACTCTTCAAGTAATTTGATAAACCATTCTATCCAAAGAGTAATATCTTGATTTGTATTTATACATACTTTATCTAGCACCTCATAATATTCTTTTCTTTTTTGATAAATCATAGTAGATATTGAATAAAAATTTACATTTGCCAAATTGGATTGTGCCAATATATAATCAGTAATTGCACGAGCTATTCTGCCATTGCCATCATCAAATGGATGTATTAATACAAAATATAAATGTGCTACTACAGCTTTATAAATACTATTTAAATCATTATCCTTATTTAACCATTCTAAATAGTTATCCATTAACTGTTCTAAATTTTTTGATGTTGGTGCAATATAATGAACTTTTTCTTTATTCCAAGTACCTGATACTATTTGCATATCTTCAATATCGGTTCTATATGAACCTATATTTATATCCCTTAATCCAGAACTACCTGCTGGGAATAATGCTTTATGCCATGATAAAAGTCTTTTTTTATCTAATGGTTTTTTATTGATTTTTGCATCAACTAAAACTTCTATTAGTGAATCTGATTGTACTGTATAGCTATAATCATCTTCAAGTCCTAGTTTCAATATTTTATTTATAGATGATCTAACTGATGATCTTTGTAATATCTCACCCTCAATTGCAGATGTTGAAATAGCATCATTTAATAATACATCTAATAATAATTCATTTGAATCTTCTGTATTTATAAATTTTTCAATCATATTTAATTGACCAAACTTATAGTTTAGATTTTCTAAATTAGTAGTTTTATATATAAAATTAGGAAAATTTTCACTCTCCCAAATCCATTTTATTTCTTCTTGATATGTTTTCATAATTTAATTGTATCATTTTTTGATGTATTTATAGCTTATAATTGTATCATTATAAATTAACTAATCATTTATATAAACTATTCACAAAATTTCGACCACTATAAGGAGCAAGTTTTGCATATCTTAATGTCATATTTATATCTTTATGATTCATTAATTTTTGAATAGTCGCAGTTGAATATTTTATAGAAGTATTTTTAGATGTTCCTGAAGATAGCAAGGTATATTCATATATTGATTATAGTAAAGTTCAAAGAGATTTAGAATGTGAGGGCTATTGTGAAACTGGTGGAAATGTTTTTAGGGATTGAAAATGTTATATTTTATATACGATAATATATTATAATGTAAGATT
>JAYEOQ010000127.1:0-2850 GCA_034723215.1 Campylobacterota bacterium
ATTTTGAGTGATTCTAAATCAAGTGATAGTTAGATATTTCCTATACACTTATTGAGTTTTTTATCAAATGTTTTTACTGTATATCTTTTTGATTTTGCACATAAAATACAATCAACAAAATCTAAATTTCTATTTTTAAATATCTTCTTTTTCAACTTTATAAACTTTTAGTAAAACAAATACTACTTCTGCTAAAACTTCACTTGAGATAGTACAGTTATTATTTACAACGTACTCTTTTGATATGTCATACATTTCAAGATTATCTTTAAGTAAAAATCTTAAAATATAATTTGCATTAAAAGAATCATTTATATTTATCCACTTTGAACTATTAAAGTTATATCTTTTTCCATCATCTCCTGATATAACACCATTACTATTTTGAATACTATATTCTAGTATCTTTCCTTTCATACTCTACTCCAAATTTGAACCAACTATACATAATATAGCTGTATTCAATTTTCAGAGATTATTTAAAAACTGAGCATAACGCCTAAAGTGAGGAACGATGTGGGTATCACGGCTTAATAATTAGAACTTTTAGTTGTCTTTATATGACACCTAAAAGCTCGGTAATTACGCAGTGTACACTCGTTTTTCTCCTCCGATTTGTTATAATCTATTATCTATATCTCTAATATGTTTTAGAAATATTGGTTTGATTTTTTCAACAGTTTCTATTAACCATTGGTAGTTATCTTCCCATTTTTCTGGTAATTCCATCCAGTCAAATTTTAAATTAGTTTCTTTCTCAATTTCTTCTTTTTGTTCTTCGAGTCCATAAAATATATCTTTTATTTTTGGTATGTAGACTTCAACACTACAGTATTGTTCACGATTATGTACAACTAAAGTTATGTATGCTTTTGATGAACTTATTCCAAAGTTTAAATCATACCAATGCTTTGGCTTTGGTGTTCTTGCACTTAATGTTGTCTTATTATTTTGAATATATTCATTTAGGTTAGTCCAAAATTCTAACTGTAACATTTTTAAATCTGTTGTATTGCTTGATGATGTTGAAGAAGTAGATTTTTTTAAAGCTTTTGCCCAATTATTTGGTTTTGAGATAATACTAAATTTTGGTGCAAATGGAGAATCTCCGATTCTCCATAATTCAATATTTATTGCAAAAAAATTAATTTTTTCATTAGTATTTTCATTTAACCAGTCTATTGCTTGTTTATGCTCATCTCTTACATCTTTTACTATCCAAATAATAATTTCTGCATCAAATCCTGATGCATAAGTTATTATTTTTCCTAAGTGGTCGTGGTCTGTTGATTCCAATTGATTTTCAATTACAATTTTACGATTTGTATTTTCTTCTTCTGCTAAAATATCTACACTAAATTTTCCAACACTTGCTTCAGTTTGAATAATGGTTATTACAAATTCTACACTTCCATTGTTCAGAACCCCATTCACTTTCTGCTTCATGTTCTAAGTGATGATACTTTGAATCTTTTTCAAAACAAACTTTACAAAATGGTATTTCATCATTTTCCATCCAATACATATCTTTATTAAATGTTAGCTTATCTTTTTTTAAAAGTTTTGATTCAAGTTCTATTATTTTTTCTTCTTTTTCTCTTTGTGACAATTGAACTTCTGAAAGTTCAATTTTAATATCAGCAAGAGTACTAATTAATTCTGCCATTTGAAGTTTAATCTCTGCTTCTTCTAATGATGTTGTACTATCTTTAATTAATTTTGCAATTTCTGTTGCTGTTTTTACACTTGATAAAATTGTTCCAATTGTTGCTATATCTGCCATATTTTTCCTTTGTATAACAACTGAATTAAAAAACATGGTACCCCGTTTGAATATTGACTTTTACTTTTAAGTTTGATTGAAAATGATAGTTTGGAACTACATTAGAAGCCCGTGGTACCTTATTTTTTTCTATGTTTTGTTATATCAACGGTTATTTATAAGTATCGTTCTATATCCAAAGCTCCATGAAATACACCTAATATATCAATTGTATTTTCATCTTTGATTAAATATGCAATTCTATAGTGACCATAAAGTAATATTCTTATTTCTTTATGCTCATTATTTTCATATTGATAACCAATTCTTGGAAAAGATTGTAAGATTTGTACCTTTTGATATATTTCAGTTACAACTTTCTTAGCAATAATTTTTTTATCTAAAGCTATGTAGTCATGTATATCTTTAAGCCAAAGTTCTGCTTCATCTGTCCAGTTAATATTTACCATTGTTTAATTCTATTTTTCATCTCTTGATTTGAAATAGTTTTATTGTCTTGGGAATCTTTTAAACCTCTTTGAATCATTCTATCAAAAGCTAACTCTTTTAAAATTTCATCATAAGAAGTATCTTCTGGTAATGAATCAATAATTTTTTTTGCTTCTTGTTTTGGTGCTGTCATAATAAACTCCAGTATTTAAATATACATCATTCTAACAAAATGATGTATATTTTTTGTTTAAACTACAATTTTAGTAATCATCATATTCATCACTATCATTATCTATTTGTTGTTCACTATCAAATGTACCTGCCGATTCTTCACTACCATTTGGAATATATTCTCTCTCGTCCGTCTCTTTGTTTTTTATCCAGGTATCGCCATCCTCATTTCGATATACTACAGTATCATCAGATTCATATACTTTTGCCACTTCCAACTCCTAATAATAAAAATTTGCAACTACTTTTACATAGCTACATCTTCTATCATCTTAATTCAAAATTGAATGATACAGGATATAACGCCTGAGTTGAAAAACAAGTGGGTGATACGACTTGAAAACTCAATCTTTAAAATTTATCTAATCGACACTTAAAAGTTAGGTTTTTCGGCAGTATACACT
>JAYEOQ010000128.1:0-2828 GCA_034723215.1 Campylobacterota bacterium
CTTAAATGACCTAAAATTTCCAAAACTAAACTCCTGTATAATCATTTTTTTACAAATTTAATATTTACTAATATTTTGCAAATATACAAATAAGAAATGATTCTTTGTGTAAATTTTACTTTTTTTTGGAAGTGGATAATCAAAGTTGTATCCAGTATGAACAAAGTCAGCTGGAATAGAAGAAAATTGAAAATATTCCGAAAATACAAACTATTATTTATACATAATAAGATAGAATTAAGTTTAAAAAAATACTTTTGCAAAAAGAGAAAATAAAATGAGTAAGTGGTATAAAAATAAAATATTGGGAGATTTTGCAGAATCAATTTGCGAATCTCATTTTAATGCACTTGGATATCATGTGGAATATACAGGTGTTGAAAAGTTTGCACAAATGCTTTCAAAATTTTCTAATGAATCTACATCCAAAAGTATCACTGCAGAAATCATTATGAATACACTTCATAAAACTCCTGATTTGCTCATATCAAGAATATATGAAAATGAGTTACAAAGCTATATGATTGAAGTTAAATATAGAAATAAAGTCGATGATATGGTACAGCTTGAAAACCAACTACTTTGGAATTATCGTCATATAATTTGGAATACAAATATATTTAAGCATACAAATTTCACTCAAGATGAAGTTAAAAGTTGGAATAGCAACGAAGATAGCTTTGATCTTATTCAAAAGGTTAAAAGTTGTAATACTAAACATAAATGTATTAATCTACCAATTATTTTTTATTTGGTAGTTAAGCATCCAGAAATAGGTAAAAATCATATCTATTGTAATTTAGCAACTTTTCCAAGGTGGTGGAATGTGGGAGACAAAGCATTTGATACAGTTAAAAATGGTACATATAATTCTAATAATAATCTAAATCAATATAAAAACTTTAATGAAGTATATTTTCATGAAATTGAACCAGCTTTGAAACAAATATTTAATTAAGGACAAAATGCTGTCCAGATCAAGTGTTATAATTTCTTAACTTTAAAAATGTGGCGTAAAAATCAAATAAAACTAAACAAAGGAAGCTAAAGTGAATAAAAAAATATTTCAATATTATGTGGATAACTACTTTAAATTTAAAGGTAGTGTAGATGATGATTTTTTAGAGATACTTCTTGATACTAAAGATAGATCTAAAATAGCAAAGTTAATGAAGCAAAGAGAAGTTATATTTATTTCAAAGACAGACTCATGGGCTGTCCCAGTAGTAGCAGAAAATTCAGATCAGGAAGAAATAGTACAAGAGAATATAAAAAATATACAAAAACTATTAGTTCATGATGATTACAAGTTTGATTTAGTTGAAATGAAAAATACAAATGATATATTTAAACAATCAATTCAAGATGCAGCAAATTTTAGAGAGTTCATAAAAGATGCAGAGTGTTCTAAAATAGAAAATCCATTTCACCCTAGTGAGTATATACAAAAAAGGCATTTTTATGAAACAATGTTAGTTGTTTTACAAAAGGTATCTGGTTGTGATCTGGTTTCAGTACAAACAATTCCATTTAAAAATTTTAGAAATCATATTAATAAAGACAATGGTTTTTCAGAAGATCATGCCCAAACAGTGTCTCAAATGGTATCAGGTGACTCTTTTATTATTTATGATAGAACTATAAGGATATCAGTAGTTTAAAATACTATAAAAAAGGATTATTTATATGAAAAGAGTTAATACATTTAAAACAGAGGAAGAGTATAAGGAATACTTAAAAAAAAGAGGTGTTGATTTTGAAATACCTGGTCTTCAAACAGTTTATGATAAAGGAACTGATAGATATAGGTTAATGAATAGAACAGAAAAATATGAAGAACTTGAAGAAGATCACCCTAAATCATTTCTTGTACAATTAGTGGCTTCTAATCCTTCTTTGAAGTATGAAATAATAATTGAAGATTCTTTTCCTTTCATAATTTTGTTTGATAAATCACCAATGGTTGTAATGAAAAGAAGTAGAGATATTAAAATTTTTGAAGTATCAACAGCAGATGAATTATATTTGGCAGAAATAGTATCAAAAATAATTAAACATCATAAAAAATTTAATAAAGAATTATATAAAGAATTACCTAAAGAAAAAAAGTTTATTCAAGTAATTGAACTATTGACTAAAGAAGATGATAGATTTTGGGATGAAGTCCTTATAGATGGTGACAGTAGTGTAATGAGATGTAAAAATTCTAATATGCAAATAAGAACCCAATATCACCAGTATTCTCAAAAAACAAAAAAAGATTTAAATCTCAGAGAAGATGATAATGGTGAAATGGCTTTTTTTATACTCAAAAATGGTGAAAACTATGAAGACACAGTTGCATCTGAAAGAGTTTCATTAGCTGATGTTCCAACTAGTAATTACAAAGAATTGCTTAAGAAAACAATAAATAAAATCATAGAAGAATCTAAAAAAACACCAGAGGAGAAAAAACTTGAAAAAATGGAGTTTTAAAAAATTTGAAAAGAATAAAAGGAGTTAGAATGTTTGAAACAACAGGAATGAAAGTTATATTTTTATTAGCAGTTGGACTATTTATTTTTGGAGCTTTGACAGGTAATAAAACAGATGAGCAAAAAGCAATAGAATTAAAAAAAATAAGAGATAAGCCAATAGATATAACAAAATTAAAAGAGTTAGAAAAAAAGGCTTTTACACTTGATAAAAGTAATGAAATGAGTGATGAACAGGTTGATAGAATTGTTGATAAATGGGTTGCTTATGAAAATGAAATTAAAGAAGTAAGACATCAAAAAGCTATTAAAATAGAAGCTTTTGATCGAGCATCTCGTAATGTTCAAATGAAA
>JAYEOQ010000129.1:0-2826 GCA_034723215.1 Campylobacterota bacterium
TCTGTCTCCAAACCACTTGTTTTGATATGGTAGTCATCAACCATTACATACTCTATACCGCAAGATTTTATATCTTTTATTATACTGTTATCCCAAACTCTTTCAGTTAGCCAAAGTCCCTTTGGTGTTTGAGAGAAATGTTTTTTGATATATTTGTTAAGTTTTTTTATCTGTGCTATTCTATCTTCTGATGGGATAGATGCTAACACTGGTTCATAAAATCCTCCACTAAAAAACTCTATTTGCGGTGAAAGCTTTTTTATCAAAGTAAAAAGTTCAATGTCGTTTTTTTCTATAAACTCCAGCAGTGAACCGCTAAAGTGAACCGAACATTTAAAATTCGGAAATTTTTCAAGTGTTTGAAAAAAAGGTTTGTATGATTTTTCAATTGCATCAAATATTACCCAGTCAAAGTTGTCTATAGGCTGATGACAATGGATTCCAAAAAGTAGTGATGTTTTCATGTTTATATCTCCTCATGATTTTGAATAATTATATATTATAAAAATAACATATCAATTACATTTAGTAATTGATATCTCACTAAAGACTAAGAGGGTGTTTAGAGTAGTTTTACCCCCTCTAAACTTCCTTCTTTTAGCTTTGATATGGTTATATTTGGAGAGTTTTTGTTAAATGATGAGTATTTAGCTTGACCTTTTAAATGTTTTTTTATATATTTGTTAACTCCTACACCTCCTCCTAAGATTAAATGATCATAATCAAATAGGTTTAATGTAGTATGTAAAGCATGAGATAAACCATCATAAAAATTTTTAAGGATAAAGTCACTATTTTTTTCATTTAATTTTTCAAGTTCGTCAACTCTTGCATATTTCATAGGTATATTATAATGATTGCACCATTTGATTAGTCCACTGCCGCTTACACTGAGTTCTAAACAGTCATATCTACCACAGCCACATTTAAAAGGGGTTTGTTTAAAAGGTATATGTCCTATTTCACCTGCTAAATTATTTACCCCTTTTAATATTTTACCATTATTTATAAAAGATGCTCCAAAACCTGTACCTATATAAAACAGAGCCATATTTTTTGCTTTTATATTTATATACTCTGCAAGGGCAGCACAGTTTAGGTCATTATCTATTTTTAAATTTATGCCATGATATTTTAAAAGATATTTTTTTATATTAAAGGGTTCTATCTCTATATTTGGTGATGAGATTATTGATCCATTATTTATATGACCTGCAAAAGCGATAGATATGTTTTTTATTTTATTTTTTAAGATTATATAATCTAAAAAATTTTTTAAATTTATATCTTTGGTTTTTAAAGTTTTTATTTTGTTATTATTTATTTGATAACGAAAGTTTGTCCCTCCCATATCTATATAAAGATTCATATGAGCCTCCTGAATGTGTATGATATTATATCTCAACAGAGTTCCATAATGGTTACATATTATAATTTTCCTATTTAGAAATATAATTCTTTTGTAATCAAGTTGTTATCCTTTAAGATTATAATCTGTATAATTACTTTATAAAGGAGACAGTAAATGCAACAATATATCTTAGCATCTATAGTGGTACCACTTATTTTTTCTTTAATTATCCCTTTTAATAGTATAAGAGTAAGGAATATAACTACATATATTTTTACCGCTTTTTTAGCGTTTATAAGTGTGAAAGTGTTTTATTCAAGTGAAGTGATAAGTATAAACTTATCTCATACGGTACACAGTGTCTTTGTAGTTTTAGATTTTATTCTCTTGGGATACTTTACCTATCAGGGATTTAAACATAAAAATAGATGGGTAATTATATTAGCAATAGTACAAACTATACTTTTTATAGTATTTCTTCTTATACCGTCTTCAAGCAGTTCTTACGATATAGTAGTTGATAAAATATCATCGGTTATGCTTTTAGTTGTAAATATAGTGGGTGGAATTATTATAATATACTCTTTAAAATATATTCAAAGTGAAGAGTTTAAAGATTGTAAGAAAAACCTTTTTGTAGCCATATTATTCTTTTTTATAGGGGTTATGAATCTTATTGTAACAACAAACAATATAGAGATCTTCTTTTTGGCTTTTGAACTGACTACTCTTTGTTCTTATCTTCTTATTAGATATAGAGGTGATGAGATTGCAGTAGATAATGCTTTACGGGCACTATGGATGAACCAAATAGGGGGAGTTGCTATACTTATAAGTTTGATAGCGTCTGTATACTATTATGAGACATATTATTTTGATACATTAATAGCAAATGTAGATCACTTGTTCTTGATACCTCTGTCTTTTCTTATCATCTCAGCTTTTGTAAAAGGTGCTTCTATCCCTTTTTCAAAATGGCTTTTGGGTGCAATGGTAGCTCCCACACCTGTTAGTGCTATACTTCACAGTGCAACTATGGTAAAAATTGCACCATATCTTATACTAAAAATTGCACCTGCTTTTTCACCTGTACTATCATTGTTAACAGTTCTTTTTGGTAGTTTTATATTTATGGCAGCTTCTATTATGGCACTGAATAAAGACTTTTTTAAAGAGATACTTGGACTCTCAACCATAGCACTTCTTGGACTTATGATGGCAGTTGCAGCTATTGGTACACCACAAGCTGTAAATATAGCTCTTATTCTTATAGTTTTTCATGCCATATCTAAAGCTTTATTATTTTTACAAGCAGGTATACTGGAAAAGCAATACCACTTAAAATATCTAAAAGATATAGATCACTTACTTTCAAGATCAAAGCTGACGGTATTTTTTATCATTGTAGGTTTTGCTTCACTAACATTGCCTCCATTTGGGGCATTTATAGGGAAGTTTGCAACTATTGAGATGTT